>JAGYOB010000144.1 GCA_018399515.1 Candidatus Nanopelagicales bacterium | reverse complement strand
TCCAGATCGCTTGCCGTGGTTGCGGGCGTCACGCTCGGTGAACCCTCATGTGCCGATCAGATGCGGAGAGCGGGAGCCAGTGTCGGTGAAGCAGCACCTATGTAGTTTGAGTGACTCATGCCAGGCGCCTGGACACCGGAGCCCTTCGAGGCCGACGACGGGACGATTCCCTTCGAACGGTTCGTCGGCAATCTCTCCGACTTCAAGTTCGTGGCCCTCGACACCGCCATCGATCGGGTGCTCTCGGTTAGAGGTATCGACCTCATCCGGACTGAGTGGCTGAAGGCGCTCGGCGAGGGACTTCACGAGTTCCGAGTGCGCCACGATGCCGACGAGATAGCCCGTATGTTCGGAGGCGAGTCGCCTGAGGTCGACGGCCAGCCTGAGAAGGTGCTCCTCCGGGTGTTCGTGCACTTCTGCGGGCAGAAGGTCGTTTTGCTCCTGGGTGGCTACGACAAGGGCGACGACCCGAAGGAGCGACGGCAGCAGCGAGAGATCACCGAGGCCCGTCGGCTGCTGGGCCAGTTCAAGCAGCGGCAACGTCACAGGCGCCCGAGGAAGGGGCGTGGCCGGGGTTGACCTTCTATGGGTAATTCCCCATACTTGGTTGAAGGAGGTGTCCCTATGGCCCGCAACTATCAGGATGTGACGGCTTCTCGTCGCGAGCGTCTGTCGCCCGAGGCCAAGGCGCATCGAGAGGTGTTCGAGCAGGCCTACGACATCGCCGTGCAGATCATCGGACTGCGGGAGCGCCATGGTCTCACTCAGGGTGAGCTCGCCGAGCGGTGCGGCATCGACCAGGGTGACATCAGCCGTATCGAGCGCGGCTCGACGAGCCCGACTGCTCGCACCCTGCAGCGCATCGCCGAGGCTCTCGACTCAGACGTTCGGCTCGTGGCGCGCGCCCGGTAGCAGCCGCTCGACGGAGGGTCGTGACCATCTGCATCTTGTGGAACGGCCGAGGTCCGCCCCAAGACCTCTCTTCTGGCTTCGGCCTCACGCCGTCCGTCTCGGCCGGGAAGACTCTCGGGCCTTTTCTGGAGACATGTCGGCGTGGATGAGGGTGTGGGCCGTGCAGTTTGGTTTCTGCAGTGCCCCGATTGGATCTTGAGGGCCATCCCGTTGTGCTCAGGCTTGCGCGAAGCGTCGATGGTTCGACGCGTGGACGCGCTGAAGCAGCCCCGCAAGGCTCACATCCGCCGCCTGACCAACCACTGTCACCTCGCCGCGCAGCAATCCCGCCTGTCGTCATGAGCCGCGTTGACCGAGTCGACGGATCCGCTCTTTAAGATCTGGTACCGGACGGAACACGAACTTTTTTCCGACTCGTGTCTTGGACAACAGTCCCAGACGCTCGAGGCCAAGGAGGTCAGACCGTGCCGACTCGTAGGTCACTCGGTGCCGACGGGCCTGAGCGGTGATGGTGAAGGGCTCACCCGGGTCTCTCATCGCATCCTGTACGACGACGAGCTGCCGATGGTTCAGATGGGGTGAGCCGTGGAGCATGCCCTCGATCTCACTCATCTCCGCAACCTTTCGGGCGAGGTAGTCGTGGAGATTTGCGATGGCCTGCTCGATCACCTGGAGCTGGTAGACGACGAAGTAGGTGATGTCGTTGTCGTCGGTCTCGGCGTGCAGGTAGGACGTGGCGTACCTGGCTGGTGCTTTCCGCAGGATGCTCGACACCGAGAGGTACTGAGCGAGCCAGTACCCATCGTGGAGCATCGCCCAGTAAAAGAGCGCCCGTGCGGTTCGGCCGTTGCCGTCGACGAACGGGTGGTCGTAGGCAAGCCAGAAGTGCACGATGATGGCGCGGACGACTGGGTGGATGAATCCATCGGTCGCCTCTCCGTTGGCGAAGCGACAGAGCGCGGCCAACCTCGACGACAGCTCGCTCGCCGGCGGCGGGGCGTGGAGCAGAGTCCCGTCGTGCCAGTAGACCCCGATCCGCTCGTCAGTCGGGGTCTGCAGACGACCAGCGTCCGCCGGGTCTTCGAGCGTGGCCTCGGTGACGATGCGATGGAGGTCGAGGATCTCCTCGGCGTTGAGGTCCAGGCTGGAGAGGTCCTGCGCGAACACCATCGCTTGGTAGGTGTTGACGATCATCTGCTCGCTTCGATCGCGAGGTCGACGCCCCGTCACCAGAAGCTCCTTGGCGACTTGGCGCGTGGTGCTTGCACCCTCGAGCTGGCTGGAGGTGATCGCCTCCTCGACCAGCGAGCTGACGAGGTATCGGTCGCTCGAACGGAGGTTCGTCGCCAGGTCCTTTGCCAGGATCTGACCGCTCGCCTGCTGGTCGATGCGGTGGACCATCTCCTGGATCTGGTCAACGTTGCACAAGCGGAAGGGACGTCCGTCTGTTGAAGTGAGGGGAAGATCCCGCGACATCGATCGACGGGCCATCGACGTCGCCAGCCACCATTCGCGG
>JAGYOB010000143.1 GCA_018399515.1 Candidatus Nanopelagicales bacterium | reverse complement strand
GCTACCAAGCTGCGCCACACCCCGAAGTGCCCCGGAAGTCTAGCCGCCCCGCGTCACCGCGATGAGCCCGGGATGACCTCGATCAGCGTCGCCTCCGGAGGGCAGGCGAACCGGATCGGGGCGTAGGGCGAGGTACCCAAACCGGCCGATACGTGCAGATGCGCCGCACCATGTCGCGACAACCCGCGGGCCCGGCTTCGATCCAGATCGCAGTTGGTCACCAGCGCGCCGGCACCCGGCAGTCGCACCTGCCCGCCGTGGGTGTGTCCGGCGAGGATCAGATCGACACCGTCGTCAGCCATTGCATCCAGAACGCGTCGATACGGCGCATGCGCGACGCCGAACGTGACACCTGTCGTCGCACCGGCGACGCTCGCATAGTCATCGCGCTCGATGTGCGGATCGTCCACACCGCGCAGTGCGATAGAACCGGCCGACACGTTGGCGCTGGATTGCGCGTTGCCCAGGTGCGCCCAGCCAGCAGCCTGCAATCCCTCGATCAGGTCCTGCCAGGGCAACTCCGCGCGCTGCGGATCAAGATCGCTCGGCCCGGCGAAATACTTCAGCGGATTGATCGGGGTCGGCGCGTAATAGTCGTTGCTGCCGAGCACGAACGCCCCGGGCACATCGAACAGCGGCTCGAGTGCATCGATGGCCAAGGGGACTGCTTCGTCATCAGAGATGATGTCGCCGGTCACGATGACCAGATCGGGGCGCAACTCGGCGAGCGCGCCGACCCACGACTGCAATTTCGCGCGCTTCGGTGTGAGGTGCAGATCCGATAGGTGCAGCACCCGCACCGGATCGTGATCGTCCGGCAGCGCGGGAACACTCAGCCGGCGCAATCGATACGACTGTGCTTCCCAGCGGGCATAGGCGACCCCCGCGGCCCCGGCGAGGGCGGCGGTGGCGAGGGCGGATCGCAGACGCATCACGACCAGTCTCGCATGCAGGATCCGGTTGGCCGATCAGCGAAGTCCGACGGGGTGAGAGGATGAGCGACTATGAGCGAGTTGAAGGATCGGCTCCAAAGTGATCTGACCCAGGCGATGCGCGACCATGATGAGGTCACGCTGCGCACCGTGCGCATGCTGCTGACGTCGATCACCAACGCCGAGGTGGCCGGCAGCACGGCTAAGCAACTCAGCGATGACGAGATCATCGCTGTCGCATCGACCGAGGCGAAGAAGCGCCGCGAGGCGGCCACGTCGTACACCGATGGTGGGGCACCTGAGCGGGCGCAGGCCGAACTCGCCGAACTCGAGGTGATCCTGCGATACCTGCCCAGCCAGTTGTCTGAGGATGAGTTGCAGGTGATGGTCGCCGAGGCGGTGGCCGCTGCTGCCGCTGACGGCAAGACCGGACCGAGCGCGATGGGTGCGGTGATGAAGACACTGCAGCCGAAGGTGCGCGGGCGCGCTGACGGCGGTGCGGTTGCCGCGATGGTCAAGGCCGCCCTCGGGTCCTAACGTCTCTTGCGTCAGGACGAGGCGTTATCGGTGGGGGTTGGTGTCGGTGTCGGTGATGGTGCCGGGGTCGACGGAGTTGGTGTCGGTGCGGGTGTGGGCGCCGGCTCGCCAGGATCGCTCGGTGCGGGGGTCGGCTCGACGGGCTCGCCAGGATCGCTGGGTGTCGACGGCGGTTCGGTCGGCTCGCTGCTGCC
>JAGYOB010000142.1 GCA_018399515.1 Candidatus Nanopelagicales bacterium | reverse complement strand
CCGTCGCCCCGTCGATGGCGGCCTTCTCGAAAGCCTGACGGAAGCGTTCGGGGGTCGGCCGCGACGTCGTCACCGGCTGCCAGGCCTTCAACGCTTCCGCGATTCGCTGGGTGGACGCTGCATCCGATGTCTCGTCCATCGCCCGGCCCGCGACGATGACCTGCACGGGCACCACCTCGATACCCGTTCCCGACAGCAGCTCCCGCGGCAGATAGGACGTGGAATCCGTGACGAGAGCCACGCGACCGGTGACCATATCGGGGGTGGAGCCGGGTACGGACATCACGCCAGACTACGCGGGAACGATATTGACGAGTTTGGGTGCTCGAACGATGACCGTGCGCACCCCGGCCCCGTCGAGAGCCTTGATGACCGCTGGCGCCGTCAACGCCAACTCACGCAGTTCGTCCTCTGCGATGCCCGGTGACACCTCGAGGCGCTCACGCACCTTGCCCGCCACCTGGATCACACAGGTCACCGAATCCTCGACCAGCAGTTCCGGATCGACCTGCGGCCAGCCGGCCAAAGCCACACACGGTTCGTGCCCGAGCCTGGCCCACATGTCCTCTGCGGTGTAAGGGGCGACGAGGGACAGCATGATCGCCACGGCCTCGGCGGCTTCGCGCACCGCCGGATCAGCCGGTCCGCAGCCGGAATCGATGGCCTTGCGGCTCGCATTGACCAACTCCATCGTCTTGGCGACCGCGACATTGAACCGGTACGACTCCACCGCGAGTCCGGCCTCATGCACCGCCTTATGGGTGACCTTGCGCAAGCCGACATCGCCGACCGCCGAATCCGCTCCCGGCTCACTCGTCACATCGCCGGCCAGACGCCATGCCCGCGCGAGGAACTTCTTCGCACCCGCCGGAGACACATCGGCCCAGTCGACATCGTCTTCTGGCGGTCCGGCGAACACCATGGTCAACCGGATCGCATCGACGCCATGCTCAGCCAGTTCGTCCGAAAGCCGCACCAGGTTGCCGCGCGACTTGCTCATCGCGGAGCCGTTCATGACGACCATGCCCTGATTGAGCAACCGGGTGAACGGTTCGGTGAAGTCCACCATTCCCAGGTCGTAGAGCACCTTGGTGAAGAACCGGCTGTAGAGCAGGTGCAAGATCGCGTGCGTCACTCCGCCGACGTACTGATCAACCGGCATCCATCGCTTGGCCTGATCGACATCGAAGGGCGCAGTGTCCAGATGCGGGTCCAGGTAGCGCAGGTAATACCAGGACGAGTCGACGAAGGTGTCCATCGTGTCGGCATCACGCGTCGCCGGGCCGCCGCACTTCGGGCAGACGACATTCGCCCACTCGGTGGCCGCGCCCAGCGGCGAGGTGCCCTTGGGTTTGAGATCCAGACCTTCAGCGGACGGCAACGTGACGGGCAGTTGTTCCATCGGAACGGGCACTTCACCACAGATATCGCAGTGCACGATCGGGATCGGGGTTCCCCAGAACCGTTGGCGCGAGATCAGCCAGTCGCGAAGTCGGTAGTTCACCGCCACGGTGCCTGTCCCGCGCTCGGCAAGCACCTCCAAGATCCGCTCGATCGCCGCTGCCTTGTCCAATCCATCGAGCGGGCCGGAATTCACGTGCGGGCCATCATCGGCGGTGGCGACACCGGTCACGGCCGGGTCCTCCCCCGCCTCGACGACAACGCGAACGGGCAGGTCGAAGGCACGCGCGAAGTCCAGGTCACGCTGGTCGTGGGCGGGCACCGCCATGATCGCCCCGGTGCCGTAATCAGCGAGCACGTAATCACTGGCCCACACCGGGATACGTTCACCGTTGACCGGATTGATCGCATAACGCTGCAAGAACACCCCGGTCTTGTCTCGCTCGCTATTCAGCCGATCCATCTCCGAGGTGCGCTTGACTTGTTCTAGGTACTCGGTGAACTCGGCTTCAGCAGGCGTCCCCGCCGCCAACTCAGCCGCCAGGTCAGAATCCGCGGCGACGACGAAGAACGTCGCGCCATACAGGGTGTCCGGTCGCGTCGTATAAACAGTGACTGGATCGTCACGTCCTTCGATGACGAACTGCACCTCGGCGCCGGTGGAGCGACCGATCCAGTTGCGCTGCATCAGCAGCACCTTCTCCGGCCACGCGTCTTCCAACTGCGTCATGTCGTCGAGCAGTCGATCGGCGTAGTCGGTGATCTTGAAGTACCACTGCGTCAGTTTCTTCTTCGTCACCGGTGTGTCGCAGCGTTCGCATTCGCCGGCCACGACCTGCTCGTTGGCCAGGACTGTCTGGCAGTTGGGACACCAGTTGACATTGCTGGCCTTGCGGTAGGCCAGGCCGCGCTGGAACATCTGGAGGAATAGCCACTGGTTCCAGTGGTAGTACTCCGGGTCGCAGGTATTCAGCACCCGATCCCAGTCGAACGAGCAGGCGTAGCGGCGCATCGAGGCCTTCTGCTGCTCGATGTTGGCGTAGGTCCACGCGCGCGGGTCCTCACCGTTGCGGATGGCGGCGTTCTCTGCCGGCAGGCCGAAGGCGTCCCAGCCGATGGGGTGTAAGACGTTGAAACCCTGCTGCACCCAGTAGCGCGCGATCACATCGCCGAGGGCGTAGGCCTCCGCATGCCCCATATGCAGATCCCCGGATGGGTAGGGGAACATGTCCAGGACGTACTTGGTGGGCCGCTCATCGCCGGGCACACCCGAACGGAACGGCGCGAGGTCGTCCCAGATCGGCAGCCACCGGGACTGGATCGCCTCGACGTCATACGTCTCGATGTCCTCATCAGCCATAGCGACCTGACTCTACCGAGCGCCTTGGCGACGCTGCGCAGCCGATCAGTCGTGGACGGGTGCCGGTCGCTGCAAACGTGAAACCATGGTCGAGACATCGGGCCTGCCACGACTCCCTGTTACCGCGCATCATGGTCGTTCTCTGAACCGAATACGTGGGCAACCGCTCGACCCACGAGGGCGTGCACCTGCCACGACCAGTGCAGGCCATC
Organism: Candidatus Nanopelagicales bacterium; assembly: GCA_018399515.1. GTDB lineage: Bacteria > Actinomycetota > Actinomycetes > S36-B12 > S36-B12 > M55B157. Next base: position 1,369 of record JAGYOB010000142.1, on the reverse strand, counting down.
GGGATTGCAGGTGGCCAATCGTGGCGCCACCAGATCCTCGATATCGACATAGGGGACGTCGTGTTCGTGCGCCCAGTGCTCGGCTGCGGTCACCGCCGAGGCGTGGGTGTGCGTGGCGGGGTAATACGGACCAGCCCACGGAGCCGGCCCAAGCAGCGCGATGGGCAGTTCCGGGCGCAGGGAACGAATCCCTTGCACGATGCGCGTGAGGTAGCGATCGGTCGCCACCTGCGGCAACGTGCGAAACGGCCCTCCCAAGCGGCGCACGGCGGTTGGCGTCGCGCCTCGCAGGGCCTCCCGCGCGACTCGGCGCGCACGACTGTTGCGCAGGTACGGGATCGAATCGCGCACCCAGGTCGGCACCGGCGTGGGCAGTTGGTCCATGCCACCCACCGCGAGCAGCAGCGCAGCGGCACGGGGCAGGTATTCACCCCACACCACGGGATCCTTGGTCAGTGCCCACCACGCATCCCGTGCCGTCCAACCCTGACGTGCAACCAGATCGACCTCGGCTCCCATGAGTTGACCGGCGACCTGCGGGAACAACCGTGCATCACCGGGAGGCATCGCACGATCGGGACCGTGGAAGGCCAGCGAGTCGCCCAGAACCAGCAGGTGACTGCAGGAACCAGAATCAGGCACCGGTGAAGTCCACCGCGCTCGGCCCTTCGCGATCGCCCACCAGTGCCCACAGTGCCGCCGCGATGCGGTCGGGTGCGAACGGTGTGCCGGGTGCGATCGTGCCGCGGATGGTCAGCGTGCGAGACCGGATCGAGGTTTCCCCAAGATCGGTGTCGAGGCCGAGTGCGAGGTTACGCAGTGCTGCTTTCTGCAGACCGAGTCCCAAACTCGCCGTCATCGGGTGATCGGCGGTGCCGCCACCGGTGAACAACAGCGCCGCCGAGGGCAACTCACGCATCGTCGGGATCAGCGCCTGAGCCATCGCCCACCCCGACACCACGCCGGAACGCAAGCCGGCTTCCACTCCGGAGAGGTCGACATCCCAACCCCCGGGCACCCAGGCGGAGACGTTGAACAGCGCCACATCGATCGGATCATCCACCAGTGCCGCATGTGCGGCGATCGACTCGCGCAGGGCGACCGGATCGCTCGCATCGACACGAAGATGGAGGACGCGCGGATCGGTGACTTCGGCGAACACGGCCGCCGTGGTCGCATCGAGGGTGGTCTTACTTCGGGCCGCGAGGGTGACGGTGGCACCCAATCGGGCGGCATGGATCGCGATCGCTGTGCCGATGCCGGGGCCGGCCCCGACGACGAGCAGGTGCGTCATGGTCTTCCTCACCACGAATGGGTCCTTCGGTGGAGCTGAGGGGACTCGAACCCCTGACCCCCTCCATGCCATGGA
>JAGYOB010000141.1 GCA_018399515.1 Candidatus Nanopelagicales bacterium | reverse complement strand
CTTGATCATTTCCTGCAGCAGCTTGGTGGTCTCATCGAAGCCCACGACCTGCACGAACTCCGGGTTGCCCGCGGCGATCTCGGCCACCTCGGCATCGAACGTCGGAGCAGCGGGGTCGTACTTCAGGTTGGAGGTGATGGTGCCACCGGCAGCCTCGAAGTCCTTCACGAAGGCCTCACGAAGACCGTTGCCATAGGGATCGTCACGGGAGATGGTCGCACCCGCGGTGAAGCCCAGGTCGATGGCCTCGGCCGCCACGATGGCGCCCTGGAGGACGTCCGACGGTGCGGTACGGAAGTACAGACCGTCGTCGGGGGCGGTGGTGAGGCTCGGTGCGGTGTTGGCCGGGGAGATCATCAGGATGCCGTTCTGAACGGTCACCTTCTCCAGCACGTTCGCGGTCACACCGGAGGCAGCAGCACCGATGATGACCTGCACACCCTTGGAGATGTGGGAATCAACGGTCTGGCTGGCCAGGTCGGTCTTGGTGTCGCCTGAGTCACCGAACTCGTTGACGACCGGCTGGCCCAGGACACCGCCGCCTGCGTCGATCTCCTCGACGGCGAGGTCGACACCGGCGTACTCCGGTGGTCCGAGGAAGGCAAGGTCGCCCGTGGCCGGGAGCAGAGTGCCGATGATCAACTGATCATTGGCGCACTCGGAATCCGGCGACGGGGCGGGTGCGGGCTCAGTCGTCGCCGTGTCTGTCGGCGTCGGCGAGCCGCTGTCGTCGCTCGAGCCACCGCAGGCGGCCAGCACGAGGCTGGCTGCACCGATGACCGCGAGCGACCCGGCAATACGTCGCTTCATATGTGTGTTCTCCTTAAAGGCCGGGCGAGCAGGTTGCCAGCCCGTGTCGTTGGAACAACGGTCAGGCAAACGTACCCCGCTAAGGGCCTCATCTGGCTTCCCGGCGGGCCGATCGCCCGGATGGTTGTGATTCCGTGACCTGGGTCGTTATCTGTTCGTTATTCTGCGTCGCTGTCGAGGACGTCACGGGCGACCGCTCCCAGGGTGGTCCGAGCGTCCATGGCGCCCTGGCGCAGGTACGCGAAGGCTTCCGGCTCGGTCATCCCACGCTGCATCAACCGCCCCTTCGCTCGATCCACATCGCGGCGATCGGCCAGTCGGCGCGCCAGTTCCCCAGCCTGCTCCTTCGCCTCATGCGCCTCGACCCATCGAGCGGCCGCCATCTCGATTGCCGGCACGAGCTGGTCGCGTCCCACCGGCTTGACGAGGTAGCCCATGGCTCCAGCCTGCGCAGCCTGCTCCACCAGATCGCGTTGCCCGAATGCCGTCACCACGACGACAGCGGTCACCTCGCCGACCTGGCGGGTAACTTCGACGCCGTCGAGGACCGGCATGGCGATGTCGACGAGGACGACGTCGGGACGATGCGCGCGGATGGTCTCGATGGCCGATTCGCCGTCGCCGACCGCAGCCAGCACGTCATACCCGGCCTCGACGAGCATCTCCACCAGATCCAACCGGATGACAGCCTCGTCCTCGGCGACAACGATCCGCAGCACGCGCCCGAGGGTAGACCGTGCGGCCGATCATCGTCGGCCCGGCACTAGGCTGTGTGCCCTGCGCCCCGGTATCCCAACCGGTAGAGGAAGCGGTCTCAAACACCGTCC
>JAGYOB010000140.1 GCA_018399515.1 Candidatus Nanopelagicales bacterium | reverse complement strand
GCCATTCGCCGGCACCTACGTACCACTGAAGTTCTATTGGGCGCAGGACGTCCGGGTCTCGTCCGTGATGGTCGAACTTCGCCGGGACACCTACCTGGAAGCCGATAACGGAATTGAGATTGTCGCCCGTATGCTCACCCAGCTCATCGACACCGTGGACGCCCTGCCCTGATCCTGAGCCCAGCACCATGGGATTTCTCCGGCCCTTTCATGGGATCGGCCCTAAATCAGGGGGCCGTTTCCCCACCTCAGAAGGGTTATGCAAACAGCCCACTCAGTTTTCACCGCTCCCCCGAATTCTGTGGAACGACATTCAGAGTTCGGCCGCTCGGCGTCCGTGCCGAGGTGAAGTGACGTTGATCCAATGTCAAGACGCGATCTATGCCCAGTCGATCCGCAAGGACCAGAAGCGATGCGTCGGCAACCCCCAACTGCGCGTCAGCATGCTGGCGGATGATCTGCGCGCACACACGTAAGTCATCCCGGTCCAGATTCGCCAGGGTGTAAGCCGGTGACGCCAATTCGCCCAGCACGGTGAGCTCCGCGTCCTGACCCATGCGCGACGCCACGAGATAGTCCAGTTCCGCGACCACATACGGCGAGACGATGAGTGGGCCGGGCTCCTGCGCGACGATGTCTCGCACAGCTGCATGTTCAGGCTCGCGCACGTTGTACAGACTCAGCAGTCCCGACGTGTCGGCCAGGATCACAGGTCCTCGCCGAACCCAGCGAGAAGCTCATCGGCACGTCCTGCGAACGGCTCAGAGTCGAGGATGCCAGCTGATGGGCGAATTGAGGCGACCCTGGCGGCGATGGCCTCGCGGATGATCTGTGCCTCCGACTGACCCGAAGCGGCGGCCTCGACCTCGAGGGCGGCCTTCAATTCATCGGTGAGATAGACGGTTGTTTTCACAGACATGGTTCACACTGTGCCATACGTCATGCCATACGTCATTCCATACGTCATTCCATGTGGTCTAAGTAATCCGATGGCAGCACGTCCGGCAGCGGCACGGTGACGAGCTCTCCGGTGAACAGGCGAGCCATCACGCCGAGGGGTTCGATCTCGAACGCCCTCGTCACCGCTGTGAGTGCCAGGTGCGGCGGACCGTCCGGCACGACGATCATCGTGGACTGCCCATCGTGAAACGTCAGCGCCACAGCGACAGATCCCTCCCTCCTGTCATAGATCGAGATGTGATCGGCAATGAACAGGAGTGGATCAGCCTGGGCGCGCAAAGACCTGGCATGGGGTTGGACTCTCGTCCAGCGACGGTCGAACGCAATGGGGTCATCGAATGGTGTAGTCGTCATGGACGCACCATCGAATACACCCCCTGTGGAGGGCCAGTTGCTTTCCACAGGGTTTATGTGCTTGGACCTCGACCCGCCGCGCTTAGCCGCTTTCCGAGTGGGCCGGATAACGTCCACCGCGGTACGGTTGTCAACCGAACGCAGGGGCTGCGTCCTCTCACACATCGGGTCGACCCCTCAGGGCGGCCACGGCAAAGGAGCAATAGCAATGAGTCTTGTGCTGATGGAAGGCACCTCCTGGGCGGAGACATACCGCCGGTGTATCGAGGTAGCCCCCGAGGCGTTCGACGCCGATCGGATTCGCAACCTCATCAACGGGGAGTGGACCCGGACGGGAACTCCCGGTGGGCATCGGACTCCGGTCGATGGCACCGAGATCGAAGGACCGCCCCGCATCGATCATGACCAGGCCGAAGCAGCAGTGCATGGTGCCGTTCGACAGCATCATGAGTGGGCGTCGGTCGGTTTGGACGAGCGCAAGGAGAAGGTCGCACGAGCCGTAGCGGCAATGCGCGAACATCGTGATCTCCTCGCCCTGCTCTTGGTGTGGGAGATCGGCAAGCCGTGGCGACTCGCGTGTGCGGATGTGGACCGAGCCCTCGATGGTGTCGACTGGTACATCGCCGAGGCCGACCGCCAGCTCGCCGGACGCAAACCGCTGGCGGGCCCGGTGAGCAATATCGCGTCGTGGAACTATCCGATGAGCGTTCAGGTGCATGCCGAACTCGTGCAGATGCTCGCCGGCAACGCGGTGATCGCCAAAACCCCCAGCCAGGGCGGCTTCCACTGCCTGACCCTTGCCCATGCGTTGATGGCGCGCGAAGGACTGCCGGTCACGTTGGTATCGGGTCAGGGATCTTCGCTGGGTGACGTCCTGATTCGCGGGGACGGCATCGGCTGCCTGGCGTTCGTGGGTGGTCGCGCCAATGGCCGCAAGGCTGCGACGACTTTGGCGGACACCGGCCGCCGACACTTCCTGGAGCAGGAAGGCCTGAACGCCTGGGGTATCTGGGGATTCACCCAGTGGGACCTTCTCGGTGCGCATATCAAAAAGGGATACGAGTACGGAAAGCAGCGGTGCACCGCCTACCCGCGGTTCGTCGTGCAGCGTTCCATGTTCGCTGAGTTCCTGCAGATGTATCTGCCCATCGTGGAGAGCATCAAATTCGGTCACCCCCTCGCCGTCGAGAATCCCACCGATCCTTTCCCCGAATTGGATTTCGGACCTGTCATCAGTGCAGACAAAGCTTCAGAGTTGCATGCGATGTTCGACCAGGGTGTGCGCTCCGGCGGTATTCCGCTCGTGCACCGGCAGGTGCACGAAGGCCGGTTCCTCGATGGCCAGGACACGTCCGCATACGTGGCACCGGCGAGCATCTTGCAGCCCCCGACGTCATGGGAACTTCACCACAAGGAGCCGTTCGGCCCATTGGATTCCATCGTTGTGGTCGACTCCGAGTCGGAGTTCATCGCGGCGATGAACGCATCCAATGGCGCGCTTGTCTCCTCGATCGCAACCGATGACATGTCCCTGGCTCACCGTGTCGCTGATGAACTGCAGGCGTTCAAGATCGGCATCAACGCGCCGCGTTCCCGCGGCGACCGGGATGAGATCTTCGGTGGCAAGGGTGCATCGTGGAAGGGGGCTTTCGTGGGAGGCGACCTTCTCGTTCAGGCCATCACCGAGCCGGCCGACGGCACCGCCGAGACCCTATTCGGAAACTTCCCGTCGTACTCGCTCTATCCGCCGACGGCTGGGCTTCCCGCTGCGGGCTAGGGCGTTCCTCGCCACCTGAAAAGGGGCGATATCAACGGGCGGAAACACAGGGCACGTCCCCAGCGGAGGCTCCCTGCACAGTCTCGGTCAACAAGGCGACCGCGTCGTCGTTGGTCAGGATGTCCATGTGTCCGACTCCGGGCAGGGATCGCATATCGCAGCCCGGCTCGAGGGTCCACGCGGCGGGTGCTTCGTTCATCCACGAACTATCTCCCCCATCACCATCAGCGGTGATCGCAACCAGAGGATCCTCGAGTCGATACCCCACGGTGGTGGGGATGTCGACTCCGTAAACGAATCGAGACGGGATCACCAGGGGAACTCCCTGCTCACCCTCGATGAACCACTCCTGGGTATTCAAGGAGTACACCCCGGTGGCTCGGCTCATGGCGAGTGCTCCGACATCGTCGAGAAGGGCTCGCGCATCCTCAGCTCGATATGACCGCGTGCCCTGGGTGTAGAGCACCGCATCGCCGTACACACTCGTCTGCAGATCCAACGCCAACTCACCAGCCCATGTCGGGTCGATGGGTGAGACCGACTCATCCGCGGCGTCCCAGTTCCACCCCTGCTGGAAAGCCCAGCGCAGACAGTCACTGCATCCGCTGAACTGTCCGGCAAAACCGAAGAGCACGGCGATGTTGTCGGTGACCCACACAGGGTCGATCGTGCGCATCGCGTGATACGCCATCAGGCAGCCCTGGCTATGGCAGGCCAGCGCCACCTGTGATCCATCGCCGATGCGCTGCACGAGGTCTTGCAGATCCTCGGTGAAACTGTTCGCGCCCGGAGGCATGCGGTAGTCGTAGGGCAGGCAGAAGACGTTGGCCAGGGCATCAGCCAGGGCAACGTAGCGTGGGCACTCGGCTTGGAAGTCCT
>JAGYOB010000139.1 GCA_018399515.1 Candidatus Nanopelagicales bacterium | reverse complement strand
ATGCTCCAAGATCCCTTTGAGAGCGTCAACAGGGAACGGGCGGTCAGGTGGGGGGAGTACATGCTGAAAGGCATCGACGTACATCTGAGGGGTGACGGCGCTGGCATATCCCGAGGGCCGCAGGCGATCTTTCGGGGTGCGGTTGTAGACCTGGTGACCCCACGCGCGGATCAGGGTCTGCCATTGGTCCACCGTGAGGTAGCGGTCTTTGGGGTTGAAGCGGGGGCCTTCGCGTTGGGTTGCACCGTGTGCGCCGTGGATCAGTCGCGCGAAGTCGTTGGCTTTCCCTTGGACGGCCTCCACGATGCCCTTCTGGTCACCTCGACCAGCTCCCGCTGACTTGACATCGATTCCCAAGACCGCCAACGCCGCGGTGACTTCCTCAGCGATCATGTTGGAGCCACGATCGGTCACCAACTCACCCACGGCAATCGTGGCAAGCCTGTCGGGTGCCAGCAGATGCGAGCCGTGGCGGTCGGTCACTCGCAGGATCATCTGAATGATGAAATCCGTGACGTCCCGTGCGGTGGGCTCACACGGCAGTATGACGCTATCGATGTATGAGCTGGAGGCGACATCGGTCGCGAACAGCATCCGGATAGTGGATACCTGTTGCCCGTGTTGATTGAGTGCGTAGGAATCCAAAGGAGTGGCATCGATTTGAATCTCTGTGAAGGGGATGCGATCGCGATAGATCGACGGGCTGGAGGACTTCCGGCTGATCTCACGAGTGCGGCGCTGCGACAACGTCTTGTTCAGTGCCCAGTAGCGGTGAGCCTGAACGGCAAAGTGACGAATAAGGCGATGGGTCTGGACGTCATCGGTCGTGCTGCTGGAGTCAGGTAGCGGTGCGATACCGACCTCTGCTGCTTCCAGGAGACACAAATCAAGGAACCGGGTGCGGGTGATCTTGGCTCCCTGCTGTGCGGTCCGCGAGGCCACCGAGGTGGCGAAGTCCTTGACGGCCGGGGCTTGATGCATCCGTTCCAATCGGCTGGAGCCCAATGAGCCGTGAACGAGCGCTGCTAGCCCGCGCTCGAGATAACTTTTCTTCCACCGACGTAGGGACCGTGCCGACACGCATGTGTCATCTACGTGAGTCAAACCGATGGAGCCCGCGTCTAGCTGTTGGCGAAGACACGCGAGTGCCTGCGCGGAATCCAGGGGCCTGTATTCGTCGGTTGTGGGTGGGCTCCACGACAATTGTGGTGCACCGGGGATGTCTATCGGCCGTCCTGTGGTGACTAGGCCTACGAGCCAGCCTCGTAGGGCGGCACGTTCACGCGCGGGGGCGCTCGCCTGGGCCAACAGAGCCTCGATGTCGCGTCTTTCTGCCAAGCGCGCGGATAGCTCCTTCACACCGAGTGTGCCGCCGACAGGTGGCCCTTCGGCGATGCCGGCGATCTCGCTGAGGGAGCGAATGTGCAACTGCCCATCGTGCCCTCGGGTTTTTAGGAGAGTCTGGGCTGACTCGAGGGATTCCATGACATCAATAACGATTTCCGCCTCGAGGCCGTGGTCGGTATCGATTGCTACGGACGGGGACAGAATTGCGGTGATGCCATCTGCGAGATGTGTCATGACTGTGCTCCCATCATTCGTAGTTGC
>JAGYOB010000138.1 GCA_018399515.1 Candidatus Nanopelagicales bacterium | reverse complement strand
CCGTCTGGGCGTGCAGGGCGCGGTGGTCGATGCGGTGGTGAGCCTGCGCGGGTTGATCCTCGCGGCGTGGTTCGTGATCCTTGCGGGCTTGATCTTCGTGCGCTGGCAGGATTTCTGGCTCGGGGCCTGAGCGGGTCTAGTTTCCGAAGGCGCGTGCGAAGGCGTCGAGGCGATTCGCCCAGATGCGCTGGGACAACGCGGCCTCGGGGGCGAAGCGCTCGCTGGCGTGATACGCCCCCGGGTAGAGGTGGAACTCCACCGGAACCGCGGCAGCCGTGAGCCGGGCCACGAATGCAATGTCCTCGTCGCGGAACAGGTCGACATCGCCGACGTCGATATAGGTCGGTGGCAATCCGGACAGATCATCGGCGAGCAGCGCCGACGCATGGGCATCGGGCTGGTTGCCGCCGAGAAACCATTGCCACGCCTCGATGTTTCCGGCGCGATCCCAGATCCCGATCTCGGTCACCTCGTTGCTGGACGCGGTCGTGTTCGTCGGATCGAGCATCGGATACGCCGGCATGATGAAACAGGCCTGCGGCCCCCCGCGGTCGCGTGCCATCAGTGCGGTCGCCAAGCACAGATTCCCACCGGCGCTACCGCCGTAGATCGCCAGGCGCGCAGGGTCGTAGCCCAGTTCCGCGGCGTGCTCACCCATCCAGGTGTAGGCGGTGTAGCAGTCGTTGCTCTGCGCCGGATGCGGATGCTCGGGTGCCTTGCGGTAGTCGGTGGACACCACGACGGCCTGGAGTTGCTCGCACAGCATCGCCGCGGTCAGGTCCTCACCGTCGATGCCGCCGAGGATCATGCCGCCGCCGTGGATGTAGAAGATGCCGGGCAGCAGACCGCTCGCACCGACCGGGCGATAGATGCGGACGGCAACATCCGGATCACCGGGCACGATTCGATCCTCGGTGGTGACGGCGGTGTTGGGTGGGAGGTCGGCGACCATCGCGGCGAGCAGACCGGCAACGGCCTCGCGTCGGGCGACGATGTCGGGGATGGCGTTGAATCCGCCGGGGAAGATCGTGAGCAGCTGTTCCAGCGGTTCACGGGATGCCGGATCGATGCGGTCGCGTTGGCTCATCGGCTCATCGTGGCACCCGAACTGCCTGGCTGTCTGGAGTTTCTCAGGACAGCAGCGCCTGAATGCCGGTCACCGCCAACGCGATGGCGATGACCGCCAGCATCACCGCGACACCGGCCAGGATGATCCGGTAGCCGCGGTTGTTCAGCCGATGGCGACCTGCAGCCAGCGCGATGACGAGCAATGCCTTGCTGCCCACGATCGCGATGTAGAACGCGATGAGGAATCCCGCCGCAATAGTGATCGAGCCGGATGCGAAACCGATGAGGATCGGCGCACCAGCACTGATCCAGAACAGCCAGGGGGCGGGATTGAGCAGGTTGACCGCTGCTGCCTGCAAAAGAGGTGAACGGATCAGACCCGCCAGGCGATTCGAGCGTGTTATCTCGGTCTGGGTGGATGGACCGCGGCGCAGATCGGCGACATCGGCGACCCGAGCAGCACGGGCGTTCTCGATGGCGAACCAGGCGATGACGACGGCTCCGATGAGTGACAGTCCGGCGATGGCGGTGGCGGGTAGTTGGCTGACGACGGTGACCGACAGCGCGATGATCAGCGTGTCGGTCACCAGCGGAGCCATCGCGACGGTGATCCCTGAACGCAGTCCGTACCGAAGGGTGGTTGCGATGGCCAGCGCGAGAAGGGGGCCGGGGGACACTCCTGATCCCAATCCGAGCGCGAACCCGGCAAGCACGGCCTCCACGGGCGCATCCTTGCAGGTGCTCGGTGTCATTCCGCCCCTGCGAATGTGCGAAGGGCTGGCATGGACCACACTGGAGATATGGCTGAACCAGATTCCCTCTACACGCTGTCCTTCACCGCGAATGACGGCAAGCCGGTGTCGCTGTCGGATTTCGAGGGCAAGCCGGTTCTCATCGTCAACACCGCCAGCAAGTGCGGCTTCA
>JAGYOB010000137.1 GCA_018399515.1 Candidatus Nanopelagicales bacterium | reverse complement strand
CGAACTTGTTCACCGGGTCGTCGTTGTGCACCAGCATCAGGTGGCGCATTTGCCCGGCGGGCAGGGCGGGTGCCTCGTCGGGTTCGGCCACGCACAGCATCCGGTGATCGGGATCCATGGCCGCGGGGTTGACCCGCCACCGCTGCCAGAATTCACTGCGGAACGGCACCCCGAAGTACACGCCACCATCGACACCGAGGTGATCGAGTGCGGGGACACCGGTGTAGGGGCCCGGCACTGTCGATACGTCGAGGGCGACATTCGCTCCGAGGCTTTCACCCATGAGCACCACGCGCGGTCTGCGGCCCGCAGGCATCGTGGCGATGCGATCGCGGATCCCTTCGAGCACCAGGCGGGTCAGGTGAACGCCCTCGATGGTCCGCGGCATCGCCAGGGCACTGGGGACCAGGGCGTACTGCGGCACGACCGTCGCGCAGTCACCGCGCGTCAGGTATTCCAATGCCTCGACGATCGTGTAGTTGACGTAGCCCACGCCGGTCGGCGAGGCGACGCAGATCAATCCTCGATCGAAGCCGCCGCAGGCATCGAGATCGGCGAGGGTGAGCTTGGCGCGCTCGGCGATGTCGGCGGTGGATTCGAAGCCACCGACCACGCGCACCGGTTCGATGGCGGGCTCGCCCATGACGTCGGTGATCTCCGCGGGCGTCAATGTCATCAGGACGAACCGGCGACCCTCTTTGCCTATCGCTGCGAAGGGCATCGTGCTGGCCGGCCCGGCTGACACGTGCGCGGAAGTGGGTGGTTCGGGATAGGCCGGTTCGACGACGTCGCCGCGGCTTTGCAGGCGCACGGTGATGCGGCGCAGTGCCGCACCTGAGGTCACCGCCAACCCACCGAGCAGGATTCCGTGTGCCACCAGGCTGCCCAGGGCACCGGGATCGCGACCGATCACCGCGCGGATACCTGACTCGATTCCGCGTGCGGCAATCTGCTCGGTCACCACCAGGGTGCCCAAACCCACGGCGGCGCCTGCACCAGCGGCTGCAGCAACGCTCACCGAGCGGGCATTGACCCCGGCGAAACGATGCTCGCGGGTCGTCGTGCCGTACCGGTGGGCCCGCCGAACGGCGAAATACACATTGCCCGCGGCGATTGCGCCTCCGGTGATCAGGTTGGGCACCACCGTGGTGTCCAGGCCCGGGCGCAGCCCGAGGCGCTTGTGCAGCAGCTCATCCCATAGTGAGGCCGCACCCCCGGCGATGCCGGCGAAGGCGGTCTGGCGACCGAGGGCGTAGGCCGCGGCGGCGATCGGGGAATCGGCTGATCGACGCGACGTGGCGAACGCGGTCGCGTATCCGCCGGTGATCGCCGCGGCGGCAACCGTGACCCGCGCGAGGGTGCCCGGTCGCTGGCCTGGAATCGCGGCGGCGGCTTCGAGGCTGGCCCATCCGGTGGCGGTGAGCTGGTAGTTGATGGTGGCGATCACACTCGTGGCGAGGGCCTGGTCGAGCGGCGATCGGGGTAGCAGCCCGCGCGAGAGGCTGCCGGCCACGCTCCACGCCGCACCGATCACTCCGGCCTGGGCGGGGGTGTCGGTAGCCCAGCGGGTGAACCATCCGGGGCGACGCAGGCGGGCCATGGGCTGATTGTGCCCTAGTACGAGGTTGGGTACCGCAGTTCGAGGTGGGGTACCGGGTGGGGCAGGGGTGCGGACCGGTGGAAAAGGGGCAGCCCGGGCGCCGTCGACGGGGGGGACAACAGCGCAGCCGGGCTGCTACGGGAAACCCTACGGCATGCAAAATTAACATGTTAATGAGGGGTCTGACATGTTAATGTCCGGTCATGCGCAGACTCCTACGCGACGTGGCCTATGAGCACCTGCGCGACCGCATCGTGTTCGGCGAGGATCCGCCGGGCACCGTGCTGCGGGAGGCTGACCTTGCCCGGGCGATCGGGGTATCCAAGGCGCCCATCCGCGAGGCGCTGGCCCGATTGAGCGCCGAGGGCCTCGTGGAGCGCAAAGCCCAGTCGCACACCCGCGTCACCGAGCTGGATACCCGCGTCACTCGCGATGCGGTGTCGCTCATCCAACTGCTGCACACCGAAGCGGTGGGCAGCGCGCGTGTTCACCCGGAGGATCTCACCCGGATGCGTGCGGCCAATGATCGCTTCATCGCGGCGATCCGGGCCCGGGATGTGCGCACTGCCCTGGCTGCGGACGACGCCTTCCACGGAGTGATCATCGAGCGTGCCGACAATCTGCCGCTCGCTGAGACGATCGAACGTTGGTCACCGCAAATTCGTCGTCTCGAAGTCCGGCGATTCAACGGTGAACACGCCGAGTCTTCCGTGAATCGACACCTCGACCTCATCGATGCCTTGACGATCGGTGATACCGCTCGCGCGATGCGCATCACCAGTGTGCTGTTCGGTTCTCTCGACGCCGAATTTCACTCCCCGACGAAGTCAACGGATAGGAGCCGCACGTGAGTTCGCCCAACCCCGAGGATTACCCACGCCGTGAATTGCTTTTCGGGCCGTCGCCGGTGCACCGATTGGAGCGACTCACCGGACACCTCGGTGGGGCTGAGATCTGGGCGAAACGCGAGGACTGCAACTCCGGAATCGCATACGGCGGCAACAAGACTCGCAAACTCGAATATCTGGTGGCCGATGCCCTCGCCCAGGGTGCGGACACCCTCGTGTCCATCGGCGGTGTGCAGTCCAACCACACGCGCCAGGTTGCTGCCGTCGCTGCGCATGTCGGCTTGAAGTGCGTCCTCGTGCAGGAGTCGTGGGTCGATTGGCCCGACGCGGTGTATGACAAGGTGGGCAACATCCTGCTGTCGCGCCTGGCCGGAGCTGATGTTCGGCTGGTGAATGCTGAATTCGGTATCGGGTTCAAAGAGTCATGGGAGAACGCGCTCGCTGAGGTCCGCGAATCCGGTGGCACGCCCTACGCCATCCCCGCCGGTGCTAGCGATCATCCCCTCGGTGGTCTGGGCTTCGCCCGCTGGGCGCGCGAGGTCGAGCAGCAAGAAGCCGAACTCGGTGTCTTCTTCGACACGATCATCGTGTGTTCGGTGACCGG
>JAGYOB010000136.1 GCA_018399515.1 Candidatus Nanopelagicales bacterium | reverse complement strand
GCTCGGCAGCGTCGGTGAACCGATCAACCCCGAGGCATGGATGTGGTACCGCGATGTCATCGGTGGTGAGCGCTGCCCGATCGTCGATACGTGGTGGCAGACCGAGACCGGCGCGATGATGATCGCCCCGCTGCCCGGCGTCACGGCATGCAAGCCCGGTTCGGCGATGGGTCCGCTACCGGGGATCGGCGCAGCGGTTGTCGACGACGAAGGCAAGCCGGTCGGCAACGGTGGGGGCGGCTACCTCGTGCTCACCGAACCGTGGCCGTCGATGCTGCGCGGCATCTGGGGTGACGATCAGCGATATGTCGACACGTACTGGTCGCGATGGCCGCAGTACTACTTCGCCGGTGACGGCGCAAAGCTCGATGACGACGGGGCGGTCTGGTTGCTCGGCCGCGTCGATGACGTGATGAATGTGTCCGGCCACCGCATCTCGACCACCGAGGTCGAATCCGCACTCGTCTCGCACCCGGCTGTCGCTGAGGCAGCGGTGGTCGGTGCCGCTGATGACACCACCGGTCAGGGCATCGTGGCGTTCGTGATCCTGCGCGGTGGAATCGAAACCGGCGACGATGGCGGTCAGCTGATCACCGACCTGCGCAATCACGTCGCCAAGGAGATCGGCCCGATCGCCAAGCCACGCCAGGTGATGGTCGTGCCCGAACTGCCCAAGACCCGCTCGGGCAAGATCATGCGCCGGCTGCTGCGTGACGTCGCCGAGAACCGCAGCCTCGGGGACGCCACCACATTGGCCGATCCGGCGGTGATGGGGCTCATCGAGGCTGGATTGAAGACCGGCGGCTCCGCAGACTGACCGATCCCCGATAGCCTGGCGCGCGGACCGATCGACAAGTACGACGAGATAAGCACAACGAAGGGAAGACCGATGTCCGACCTCCCCGAGCCCGGATCAGGGGACAACGTTCCCCTCAAGAAGCTGATCACCTCGGCGATCGCCGATATGCAGCGGCTCATCAAGGCCCAGGTCGAACTGGCCAAGATCGAGATCGCCGGCAGCGCTCAGGCGGCAGCCAAGACCGGTGGGTTGCTCACCGGTGCTCTGGTGATGGCCGGCACCGGCGGGCTGTTCCTGCTCGTGACCATCGCCTACGTGCTCGTCGCGGTCGGGCTTCCGGTGTGGGCGGGCTTCGGCATCGTGACCGCATTCTTGTTCCTCGTCGCGGTGATCTTGGGCCTGCTCGGTCGGTCCGCGGCGAAGAAGATCAAGGGACCCGAGCGCACGATCGCCGAGATCAACAAGACGAAGGCGGCACTCAGCGGGTCACCTGCGCCGGCGATCGGCACCGTGCCGTCGTCGGCCCGCGACTGAGCGGCACCTCCTCGCCCGGCGATCCTGCCGGCGAGTTCACCCTCCTCGATCCTGAGGAGGCGATCTTCACCCCCGGACCCTGGGAACACCGCGACGTCGCGGCGAACGGGTCGCGCTTCCACGTGGTCGAGGCCGGTGCGGGGCCGGCGGTCGTTTTGCTGCACGGATTCCCGACGTTCTGGTGGTCATGGCGCGACCACATGTCGCGGTTGGCTGATGCCGGCTATCGCGTCATCGCGATGGATCTGCGCGGTTATGCCGGATCCGATCACACCCCGCACGGCTACGACCCGTTCACCCTGGCCAATGACGTTGCCGGGGTGATCCGCAGCCTCGGTGAGGAATCCGCAACCATCATCGGTCACGGGTGGGGTGGCTTGATCGCGTGGACGATGCCGGTGCTGACCCCGGATGTCGTGCACGCGATCGCACCGGTGTCGATGCCGCATCCGCGCCGGTTGCGCCGCGCCTTGCTGAAGGACGGATTGCAGCGCGGTCGGTCGATGTATGCCATCGGTTTCCAATGGCCGTTCCTACCCGAACGTTCACTGATGGCCGATGACTGCGTGCGCGTGGCAGAGTTGATCACGCAATGGTCGGCGACACCGGGATTTCCCGATGCGCACACCGCACGGATGTATCGCTCGGCATTCGCGCTGTGGCCGACGGCGCACTGCGCGGTGGAATACCACCGCTGGGCGTTCCGGTCGTTCCTGCGCAGCGACGGGTTGCGCTATGCGCGCCGCATGGATGCCGAGATCGGGGTGCCGGTGCTGCAAATCCACGGTGCCGATGACACGTCTGTGCTGCCGCGGGTCGCAGAAGGCTCAGCGGAATGGGCTACCTCCGGATACGAATTCGCACTGGTTCCCGGCGCCGGCCACTTCCCGCATGAGGAGGACCCCGAGGCGTTCGCCGCCATACTGGTGCCATGGCTGGCCCGACACCGCGTCGACTGAGCAACACCCGGCCCCGCGATGTGCTCGGTCGGCCATTGCCGTGGGGGGCCACGGGTGAACAGATGGTGCCCGAGCGCGAATGGATTGATGCCACCGACGCGGTCGATGAGGCGGTGGCGTATCTGCGATCAGGTCGGCCCTTCCACGCCCACGAGGTGCTCGAACAGCGATGGCGGTGTGCACCCGAGGATGAACGTGAGCGGTGGCGCGCCTTGGCCCAGGCTGCCGCCGGTGCCACTCAGTCTGCACGCGGCAATCAGGTGGGGGCCCAACAACTGCTCACCCGGGCCCGGGCAACCCTGGACGCGCACCCACCCGATCCCGCCGGCTCGCTCACCCAACAGATCGGGGTGCTTGCCGGTCTTCTTTTCAACTGACGTGGGTCAGCGGGTGCGGCAGGGGCCGGTTTCGGCCGGGGCTTTCGCAACTTCACCGAACGTGGCTATCGCGGTCGCCTGCTCGGCGGTGATCGCATAACCGGTCTCGTCATCATCGAGTCCGGTAGCGAACACCACTCCGTACACGCGACCATCGGGTGCCAGCAGCGGCCCGCCGGAGTTGCCCGGGCGCACATCGCCGCGGAAGGAATACACCTCGCGCATGACGCCGGCACGGCCGTAGATGTCTTCACCGCGCGCGTCGATGAGCGCGCGGATGCGTGCCGGGCCCGCCACGAGTTCACCGCCGCCGGGGAATCCGGCGACTACCGCGGGGTCGCCGGTGGTGGCTTCGCGTTCGGCGAAGGCCAGTGGTGTCGCCGGCAACCCTGGCACCGCGAGAACGGCGAGGTCGATGTCAGCATCGAAGGCCACCACGGTTGCTTCATACGGCGATGGGTCACCGGGGATGCGCACCCGCGGGGATTCGACACCGGCGACAACATGCGCGTTGGTCATGATGCGATCGGGTGCATAGACGAATCCGGAGCCCGAAACGCCCGTGCCGCATTCGGTCGTGGTGATGCGCACCAGTGACGGCCAGGCGGCGCGAACCGCCGGATCCCGCAGCAGTGCCGTGTCGGGTGCGGGCACCTGGGGCCCCGCGTCATAGCCGATCCCGGAGAACACCCGCGGCAGCGGTGATGCGGCGACCGCATCACGCAGACCGACGAAGAAGTCGCGCGCGACATCGGGCACCACCCGGTCGATTCCGGTGATCAATGCTGACCCACGAACCTGGCGGACGAGTGACTGCTCGGGCAGCACGGCGACGGCGGAAGCGATCACCCAGAGCACGACCGCGAGCGCAGTGACGTTCAAGATCGCACCACCGGCGTTGTCGACCGCGCGAGCCGGCGACCAGGTGATCGCATCGCGCAATCGACGACCGATGATCGAGGTCAGCGTCTGACCGAGCAGTGCAGCGGCGAGGATCGCGGTCGCCAGCAGGAGCGCACCGGCGATGTCGGGCAGATCGATCGGTTCGATGAGGCCGGGCAGGATGAGCGCTGCGGCTAAACCCCCGCCAAGGAATCCGGCGAAGGACAGCAGCCCGGCGACGAACCCCTGGCGCCATCCCGACCAGGCGAAGACGATGAGGGCACCGATGAGGACAAGATCGACGACGTTCATCGAGTCGATCCATAAGAACTGTCGACGACGTTCATCGAGGTCGGTTATTGGTTGATGTCGACGACACGGGTGTCATCCCAGGGTTGGGCCCAGCCGCCGAGGTCGAGCAGGCCGTTGATCAATCCGGCAGTGAATCCCCAGACCAGCAGGTCGCATACCTCGAAACCGAACCCGATGTAGCCGGAAGGGTGGCGCACGCGAACGCGACGGGCGGGGTCAGCGAGTTCGGCGATCGGCACGCGGTGCACGCTGGCGACCTCGGCGGCATCGACCGCGCGCACCGGCACCGGATCGTGCCACCAGCCCAGCATCGGGCTGACGATGAAACCCGACCCCGGAACCCACAGGTCCGGCAGCGCGCCGAACACCGTGACACCAGCGGGATCGAGCCCGGTTTCCTCCTGCGCTTCGCGTAATGCCGCAGCTCGTTCATCGGTGTCGCTGTCGTCGATCGCGCCACCGGGGAACGCCGGTTGACCGGCGTGTGATCGCATCGTGTGCGCGCGTTCGCAGATCAGCAGATCCGGTCCGGCTTCGCCTGCGCCGAAGAGAGCGAGCACCGCGGCACGTCGGCCACCACCTTCAGGTGGGGTGAACCGGGTCAGGCGCGTCGCGGGAACGCCGTCGATCGCCTGCGCCACGGGCGCGAGGAATGCCGGAATCTCAGCAGTCGGGTCATGCCAACCCAGGGCGGGGTCACGAGCGATGATCGTCATGGGCGGCTGATCCCCAGATAGTCGCTGATGAGTTCATCCATGGTGGCCTGGTCGGGGATGCGCCCGTCGTGGCGGCCGGCGATGCGGCCATCGGCGGTGACGAAGAACGTCACGGGCGGGCCGGGGACGGTGAGTGCAGCGCGCACCTGCCCGGGTTGATCGACGACCGAGGGGAACCCCAGATCGAGCGCTGCTGCGATATCGAGGGCGGCCTCGGAGCGATCCTGCATATCGATGCCCAGCATGATCAGGTCGTCGGCGTAGGTTCGCGCGGCTTCGGCCAGCAGCGGCATCTCGATGATGCATGGCGGACACCACGATGCCCACACGTTGATGATCAGCGGTGTGCCACGCAGGCCCGACAGGGTGACGTCAGGTCCTTCGCCCAGGCAGGCCAGCGTCAGATCGGGTAGCCCGCCACCCATGGCACCGACCGGTTCGAGGGGCGCCAGACCCGGATCGGAATCAGGGCAGTCGGGCAAGCCGGCGGCGATCACCAACGGCAGCAGGGCGGGATCGCGCGGGGATGAGGTGTTCATCGTGGTCTGGGCTGGAGTGGGCGACTCGATGCGATCACCGGCGACCGTGCCATCGGCAGCGCTCGAGCATGCCGAAAGCACCAGTGCTGCACCGGCAACCGACATCAGTAGCGGTGATCCCCTCATGCCCGTCCCTCCGAGGTGAGCAAGGCCGCCGCTTTCACCGGGTCGGTCGGGCCCTCACCGAATGCTGGGCACCAGCGCGCCACCGGGCAGGCACCGCAGGCAGGTTTGCGCGCGTGGCAGCAGCGCCGGCCGTGCCAGATGAGATCCTGGCTGACGACCGTCCAGTCCTTGCGTGCGAACAACCCCATCAGGTCGTGTTCGATCGCGACCGGGTCGGTCTGGTCGGTCCAGCCCAGGCGACGAGCGAGTCGGCCGACGTGGGTGTCGACGGTGATGCCGGGGATGCCGTAGGCATAGCCGAGCACGACATTGGCGGTTTTGCGCCCGA
The DNA here is from genome assembly GCA_018399515.1 of Candidatus Nanopelagicales bacterium. GTDB lineage: Bacteria > Actinomycetota > Actinomycetes > S36-B12 > S36-B12 > M55B157. The sequence continues at coordinate 10,147 of JAGYOB010000136.1, read as the reverse complement.
CGCCAGGCAGGGTCACCAAATCCTCGAGTCGATCGGGAACCTCACCGTCGAACTGCTCGCAGATCACCGTGGCCATCCCCTGCAGGCTTTGGGCCTTGGCGCGGAAGAACCCGGTGGGTCGGATGATCTCTTCGAGTTCGGTGCGCTCAGCCGCGGCGACATCCCCGACACCGGGATAGCGGGTGAACATCACCGGCGTCACCGCATTGACCCGCTTATCGGTGCACTGCGCCGACAGCACCGTCGCCGCGAGGAGCTCCCACGCCGTGGTGAAGTCCAATTCGCAATCCGCCTGCGGGTAAGTCTCGCGCAGCACTCGAGCGACTCTGCGCGCACGGCGCACCAGGGTCGTCGAGGGTGCCGAACGCGAAACGGCAGCGATGGAGGCGGGCACTATGCCAGGGTACGTTGCGGCCTCGAGTCCTGCGTCCTCGCGCCACGCCCACCACGGTGGACGTGGCCAGCCACCCGCGAATGCTCAATGGGGACGCATAGGAGACACTGAGAAGCATCTGAGCCCCTGAGGAGCCCCGGGCTGGATGCACCCGGCCTGGGTTCAATGGAAAGGAAGGCCCCGACCACCGTGGACGATGCGCTCATGCAGTCCCCCCTCTTCGCCTCCCTCGATGCCGAGGCCGCCGCTGCGCTGCGCGCGTCCATGACCGAGCAGACAACCCCGCGAGGCACGGTGATCTTCGCCGAGGGCCAGATCGGTGACCATATGTACGTCATCGTCGAGGGCAAGGTGAAACTCGGCCACGCCTCCCCCGATGGCCGCGAGTCGCTCATGGCCGTGCTGGGACCCGGCGAGATCTTCGGCGAGTTGTCCCTGTTCGATCCCGGCCCCCGCGCCGCGAGCGCGACGGCGTTGACCGACGCTCGAGTGCTGGCACTGGGCAATATGTCGCTGCGCTCCTGGCTGGCCGGACGCCCCGAGGTTGCCGAAGCACTCTTGGCCGCTCTCGCCCGTCGCCTGCGTCGCAATAATGAGACGCTCGGCGACCTGGTGTTCTCCGACGTCCCCGGGCGCGTGGCCAAGGCGCTGCTGGACCTTGCCGACAAGTTCGGCGAGGTCACTGCCGACGGCATCCTCGTCAAGCACGATCTCACCCAGGAGGAGCTCGCCCAACTCGTCGGTGCTTCGCGCGAGACGGTGAACAAGGCTCTTGCCGATTTCGCCCAACGCGGTTGGTTGCGGGTCGATCAGCGCGAGGTGCTGTTGCTCAGCGTCGATCGCCTGGCACGTCGCGCGCGCTGACATCCGATCGAGCCGCCGGCTCATCGAGCGCGATGCCGCGATCACGCAGGATCACATCGACGTCGGCGATCAACAGTGACGCGTACTCGGTCGTCAGGTGGTGTTTATCGCGGAACGTCAGCACCTCACCGACGAGCGCGGGGCATCTGCCGTCAGGGCAGACCACTTCGTCCAGGGACACCGACGTGATACGCGGATTCGATTCATCGAGTGCGGTGTAGAACTCGACGATCTGCTCGTGGGCGCCCACATGCACCGCACGCCGATCGCAGTCAGGTCGGCTCTGTGAGGTCACACATCGGACCATCGGTTTGGTGGTTTCCGGGGTTGGCTCGACCAGCACCACCTGCGCGGAATACTGCAGCAACTGGTCGATGAACTCGGTTGCTCCGTCGCGCATCGCTTGCAGCCACTCCTCATCAGGCTCCTCCACGACACGACCATCGGGTAGCGCGATCGCTTGGAACTGAATGGATCGCGATACCAGAATCGTCACATCCGGTCGGAAGTTCCGGGCGATATTCAAGGCGGGATCGGTGAGTTCCTCGGCGCAGGGCACCGGCGCGGACGTTCGGCGAGATAGTGTCTGCACGATTGCCCAGGGACACGCCGCGCGCACGACTGATTTCAGTTGCCAACCCTGTTCATCGGCGAGTTCCGCGAACGCCGGCTGCCAGAACCCCGCGTGGGAATCACCGACGAGCAGCACCTTGGCGCCCGTGGACGAACCCGCTGTCTGCTCGCCAATCGCCTCCTTTTGCTGATCGGCGGCGAGCTGATCGACGACCGCTGCGATCTGGGCCGGTGGGCGAAGGAAACTCCAGGTGCCTGCCGCGACGACTCCTGCTGCAGTGAGCAAAACCACGAGAATGGACACAACTCGTTTGCGCGACCGCAGGTTGATGCGCCGTACGGGTTGTTCGACGAAGACATAGGTCACGGCGGCTAGGACAGTCGACGTGACCACGACGATGGCCGTATTCACCGACCAGTGCCAACTCAGGTATCCCGCGAGTCCTCCGATGACGATGATCGGCCAGTGCCACAGATAGATCCCGTAGGACAAGCGACCGATCCACTGCATCGGCGTTGTAGCCAGCCAGCGCGTCCCCGCCAATCCCGGCAACCACCAGACAGCCGCAACGAGCACGGCGGTGGCGATGGTCGCGATCGTGGATGACGCGAGGGTGGCACGCTGTCCGAACAATTCCGTTCCCGGGAACGCCGAGGATGCCGAGAACACGATGGCGAACAACGCTACGGGCGCTGCGACCGAAGCGGCCGGCCTCAGCCACGCCGGCAGTGCGCGTCCGCTGATGGCCGGGGCCAGCACGAGCAGCGCCACGAGTGCACCGGCGAGCAGTTGCCAGGCGCGCGTGAAAGTGGAGAAGTACGCGACATCGGGGTCGATTCCGGCGAGGTAGATCGCGTATCCGAACGACGCGATAGCCAGCACCGCGACGAACGACAGGGCGCGACGGGATCTGCGGAAAGCCAGCAGGAAGATCGCGAGGGACAGCAGCGGCCAGACGAGATAGAACTGCTCCTCGATGGACAGTGACCAGTAATGCAGCACCGGGCTCTTGGCCGCACCGGTGGCGAAATAATCGACAGCCTGATCGGCGAACACCCAGTTCGACACATACAGCGCAGCCGCGGGAAACGACGCGCGGTTATTGGCGACATCGATGGCCGGTGCGACGACGGCGTAGGCGATGGCGGTGACCGCGAGCACGAGCAGGGCAGCCGGTAGGAGCCGACGTGCGCGCCGAGCCCAGAAGCCGACCAGATCCAGTCGTCGGGTCGACCACACCTCGCGCACGATGAGCGAGGTGATGAGGAATCCGGAGAGGACGAAGAACACGTCGACACCGACGAACCCCGCCGGCAGGAACGGAACCCCAGCGTGGAAGAACACCACGAGGCCGACGGCGATCGCGCGGAGACCATCCAGGCTGCCGTTGTGCTCGAGGGCGACCCAAGAGGGACGCTCCCGACGATCTGGAGTCGACGTGACCGCCAGCGTCGGCTGGCTGCGATCGCGTGGCTCGTTCACGTGGGCTCCTGCTGCTCGGAGTGCCCCCGGTTTCCACTCGGGGACGGCCTCCACTATGGGAAGAATTGCTGATCAGATGCAAATCCGCAGGCATCGGGCGCGTCAACGGTACGCGCAGGGAACGCCTCAGCCTCCTGCAGCGAGATACGCCACCTGCGCTTGAGCTGACATCACCGCAGCCGGACGCACAGCCTCGGGAATGTCGTCATACACCGCATCGACGACCTGTTCAGCCGTGCGAGCACCTGAGGCCATCGCAGCGCGCACCTGCTCGAGGCGAGCACGCCGGTGCTCAACATAATCGGCGATCACCGTGGCGGGATCCACGAGTGCCGGCCCATGACCGGGCAGAAGAACCTGCGCGGCCTCGGCCTGGATTCGCAGAATCTCCAGGGAATCCAGATAGGCCCCGAGATCACCATCGGGCCAGGCGACGACTGTCGTTCCCCGCCCCAGCACGGTGTCACCGGTGAGAATGAAACCTTCGGCGGGAACGACCAGGCTCACCGAATCACCGCTGTGACCGGGTGTCGCGATGATCCGCGCTTCAAGACCATCGACGTCGAGCACATCGCCGTCACCGATTCCCTCCCCGCCATAGCGGTGCCCGGGATCGACGGCACGCACCGGCGCGTCGGTCATGTCATGCCAGCGCCGCGCGGATTCGGAATGATCGAGATGCCCGTGGGTGAGCAGCGTCACCGCGACGCTGAGATCGCGTTCGGCCAGTGCGTCACGCAGTGCGTCCAGATGCGCGTCATCATCGGGTCCAGGGTCGACGACGATGCACCGCCTGGCCCCCGGCTCAGCGAGGATCCACGTGTTGGTGCCGTCCAGCGTCATCGGCGAGGGATTGGGGGCCAGTACGCACATCGCGCGATCGCCGTAGGCGCCCCCGTGCCAGGGAGCACTCGAGCCGAGGACGGGAAGTCCGCTCATCTGCTGCAGCCTAGCCGCTGTGTCAGTTCACGCCGCGGGATTCCGAACCGGCAGGTGGGCCCTCCAGTGACCACACGACCTCATCGGTGCGCGCATCGACGACCTCCCAGACGATGTCGCCATCAACCATCCGGGTGCGGGGCAGCAGTGGGCGCACGACGCGTTCTCGCGCCCGCACGGCGAGGTCGGCCGCATCGGCTAGGTCCACGAGATCGGCTAGCGTCGACACCGTCGGGGGCAGCATCGCCATCCGGCCTTCGTGATACTCGGTCAGTGCCTGCGCCGGATCGACCCAGATGCAGCGATCGGCCTCACCGCTGACATCGCGCACCGACTGGCCCTCAGGCACGCGGGTGACGAAGAACCGCACGTCGTATCGGCGTTCCTCGACCTCGGGGGTGATCCAGTGCGACCACAGCGGCAGCAGATCCGGATCGATCGCCAGGCCACGGCGGGCAAGAATCAAAGGCAGCTGCTCGGAGGAATCATTCACCGCCATCCGATCGTCTTCCCACTGCCGGTCTTCCACGGGCAGACGGCCGGATTCGTCGACGGCGAGCAGCACCCCGGTTTCTTCGAACACCTCTCGCACCGCACCGACGACGATCCCGCGAGCAAGATCGGCATCGGCAGTCATCCGAGCCGCGTCGATGGGATCACCGACGAATTCGATACGCGCAGCCAGGTCCGCATCATCGATGCGGCCGCCGGGAAACACATGCATTCCCGCGGCGAACGCCATCGACGGCGCCCGACGCATCAGGTACGTCATGGGCCGCTGCGTAGCCTCGCGCAGCAACACGACCGTCGAAGCCGGCCTGGCAACAGGCGGAATCCACGAGCCATCCCCCGCCGCGAGTGCTGCCGCGCGACGAGTGAGCTCGGCGGGCATCCGCGGCTTGCCGTTCAGTCGCCCACCTCGAAGATCATCTCCACCTCCACGGGCACACCCATGGGCAGTGCAGCGACTCCGACAGCCGAACGCGCATGGCGTCCGGTGTCACCGAAGACCTCGAGCAGCAATTCACTCGCACCGTTGACGACCGCCGGCTGACCGGTGAAACCCGGCTCGCTCGCCACGAACCCGACGACCTTCACCACACCGGTCAACGCATCGACACCACCGGCCACGGATGCGGCTGCGGCGATGGCGTTGATCGCGCACTGCCGGGCGCACTGATACGCCGTATCCGGATCGACCTGCGATCCGACGGTGCCAACGGCGATGTTCTGTCCATCACGCATCGGCAACTGGCCCGAGGTGTAGACATGGCGGCCGCTGACCATCGCGGGCACATAGGCCGCCAGCGGCTTGACGACCTCGGGCAGGGTGATGCCGAGTTCGGCCAGTCGCTGTGAAGGCTGCTGCGCTGAGGCGCTCACGACCCCACCGGGCGTTTGAAGTACGCCACGACGTTCTCCTGCTGGGGGCCAGGGACGATCTGCACCAACTCCCAGCCGTCGGCTCCCCAGGTGTCCAGGATCTGCTTGGTGGCATGAATGAGCACGGGCACCGTGGCGTATTCCCACGTGGTCTTCTCTGCGGTCATGGCTCGACCCTAGCGCCTCGGCATCGGCGTGCCCGTTGGCGTTAGGCTCGCGTTCGTGCCCGTGGATTCGCCCTCGCCCGTCGCGGGTGCTGACTGGTCTGACGCGCTGTTGCATGTCGTGTCCGGCAAGGGCGGGACCGGCAAAACGACGGTGGCTGCGGCCTTGGCGCTGGCCCTGGCATCCGAGGGCCGCCGGGTGATGGTGATGGAGGTCGAGGGCCGCCAAGGTCTCGCCCAGTTGTTCGACACTCCCCCGCTGCCCTATGACGAACGGAAACTGTCGGTCGCCCCCGGTGGCGGCGAGGTGTGGGGATTGGCCGTCGATCCCGAGGAAGCGCTCCTGGAATACCTCGAGATGTTCTACAACCTTCGCCGCGCCGGATCAGTGCTGCGGCGCATGGGAGCAGTGGATTTCGCCACAACGATCGCTCCGGGTTTGCGTGATGTGCTGCTGACCGGAAAAGCCATCGAACTCGTCCGTCGCAAAGACAAGGGAAGCGCGAACCCGTACGACGCCGTGGTGCTGGATGCTCCCCCCACCGGGCGCATCACTCGGTTTCTCAACGTCAACACCGAGATCGCCGGCCTGGCGAAGGTCGGCCCCATCCGCAGCCAGGCCGATTCGGTGATGGCGGTGCTGCGTTCCGAACGCACCGCGGTGCACCTGACGACCCTGCTCGAAGAGATGCCGGTGCAAGAGACAGCCGATGGCGTCGCCGAACTTCGCGATGCGGCGCTGCCCGTGGGTGGGATCGTGGTGAACATGACACGCCCGCCGATGCTGGACGCCCAATCGCTGGCGCTGGCCGCAACCTCCGGGCTTCCGCGCACGAGGATCGCTGACGGCGTGGCCGCGGCAGGACTCGGTGGAGCCCGTTCGAAAGCAGGTAAAGCCATCACCGATGCGTTGCTCGCCGAGGCCAGCGACCATGCGGCGCGGGTCGCGCTCGAATCGACCGAGCGGAAGCAGATCGCGCAGTTGGGAACACCGGTGTACGAGTTGCCGTTCCTTGCCGGTGGCATGGATGTGGCGTCATTGTTCGAGCTTTCGCGCTTGCTGCGCGAGCAGGGGATGGCGTGACGACGATGGCCGAGAAGACTGACAGCGTCGATGCAGCAGGCACTCTGCTGGATCTGAAAGCTCCGCTACTGGATCTCGATGACGTCATCGATGATCTCAATACCCGCATCATCGTGTGCTGCGGCGCTGGCGGGGTGGGCAAGACCACGACCGCAGCAGCGCTTGCCCTGCGTGCTGCCGAACACGGCCGCAACGTCTGCGTGCTCACCATCGATCCGGCGCGGCGCCTGGCTCAGGCCATGGGGCTGACGGAGTTGGACAACACTCCGCGTCCGGTCGTCGGCGTCGAAGGTGACGGAAGCCTGCACGCGATGATGCTCGATATGAAGCGCACGTTCGACGAGGTCGTCGAATCTCACAGCGACCCCGAACGCGCACAGGCCATCTTGGACAACCCCTTCTATCAGGCGCTGTCGTCGTCCTTCGCCGGGACGCAGGAATACATGGCGATGGAGAAACTCGGCCAACTGCGCGCCGAGGCCGATACCGACGGCACCTGGGACCTCATCGTCGTCGACACCCCGCCGTCACGGTCCGCGCTGGATTTCCTGGATGCACCCGAGCGACTCGGCACCTTCCTCGACGGTCGCTTCATCCGGGTCCTGACCGCACCGGCACGCGGGGCCGGACGCGGCATCGGTCGCCTTCTGGGGGCGGGTTTCGGGCTGTTCGCGGGCGTGCTGACCAAGATTCTCGGTGCGCAGCTCCTCGCCGACCTCGGTGCGTTCGTGGCAGCAGTCGACACGATGTTCGGTGGATTCCGGGAACGGGCGGAGCAGACCTACGCGCTTCTCGCCGATCCAGGCACCGCGTTCGTCGTGGTCGCCTCCCCCGAGCGCGATGCGCTGCGCGAAGCGTCGTATTTCGTGGAGCGGCTCGAAGACGACAAAATGCCGCTGGCCGGGCTCGTGCTCAACCGGGTGATGTCGGTGCGGGCGCCGGAACTGTCAGCGGAGGAGGCGATGGTCGCGGCCGATCACCTGACCGAATCGGGCGAGCACCTCGACGCCGCTGCGCTGTTGACGCTGCATGCCGATCGGATGCGCACCCGCACGTCTCAGCAGCGCCTGGCGATGCGGTTCACTGCAGCCCATCCGCTGGTGCCGGCCGCGCAGGTGCCGGCTCTGGCCGAGGATGTGCACGACCTCGAAGGTCTGCGCACCGTCGCCACCCTCCTCACCCAACCCCCCTCACCACCCCTTTCGTCTTAGTTACCTAAATGGTCGATAACTCACGCAGTTATCGACCATTTAGGTAACTAAGACGGGGGGGCTGGTCGGGGTGGGGAGTCGGTCGGCTGTGGATAACGGAGCCGCACTTTCGGATAACTCCGCAGAATCGGTGTATGCCACTTTCCTCACACCAGCAATCGACTTCTCCGGACCAGCAATCGACGTCTCACCCCCGACGAGGACGGACGTCGACGCAGGCCCGCTTCACCAATCTGCTTTCTGAATTCGGCAACCAGCCTTTCACCCTCGCCGATGTCGTCGATCTCGGCATTTCCCGTGCACATCTGCGTTCGCTCGAACGGTGCGGATACCTCACACGCCTGCGACACGGCCTCTACTCCCTCGTCCATCCTGAATCACTTCCGGAGTTGTCCGCAGTGGCACGCGCCCGGGTTGCTTTGGCTCCCTTTGCCGGAATGGATGCGGTCATTACCGGCCCCCTCGCCGGAGAGCTCCACCAACTTCCCTTCATCCATCCGCCTTCATCACTGCCACTTCGTGACTCAGTGGAGATCATGGTTTTGGAATCGCAAGGCCGGCGATGCGGCTATCGCGATGGCAACGCTGTGGTGCGACGCGTTCGCGATTTTCCCGCTGATATCACCGTGATTGACGGCATCCCCGTGACGTCGATGATCCATGCGGCTATTGACATCGTTCGTATGGGCTATCGCACTACTCGTCGGTCTCGCGCCGCGTCACTTCTGCTACCAGAGTCTCTTGTCGTTCTCGATGCTGCGACCGCTCGCGCCGGAGCCAGTGATGCAACAGAGGCGGTCGACCTCATCGCCACAATGCGTTCGCGCTTTCGATACGGGCCGGGCATCCGAAGCGTTGATGCAGTCGCCGAACTGATCGATCCCTGTTCGGAATCACCATTGGAATCGTGGTCGCGGGGGCACATGTTCGTCTTTGGAGTTCCGACACCGAAGCTGCAGCAGCACATCGTCGGTGCCGACGGGATCACCTACCGGGTTGATTTCTGCTGGCCCGATTGCAAGGTCATCGCAGAGGCCGATGGACTAGCGAAGTATGGGACTACCCCCGCCGAGGTGCGCCATGCGAAGAATCAAGAACTCCTGCGACAACGCGCACTCGAGGCGGCGGGATGGACCGTCATCCGGTGGACCTGGGATGAATTGCTCGCAGACCCCAAGGCAGTGATGGCGAGGATCAACCGCGCCCTTCGCGCAGCACGAACTGCCGCCTAACCTCCGCCCCTTTCGTCTTAGTTACCTAAATGGTCGATAACTACGTGAGTTATCGACCATTTAGGTAACTAAGACGCAGGTTCTCGGGGGTGGGGGGCTAGGAGGCGCGGGACGCGCTGGCTGCGGAGTCGCTGCCGGTGCGCTCATAGGCATCGCGGGCGCTGAGCAGCAGCTCGCGCCAGGAGGTCACGTGGGGGCGGCGGCGCAGCAGCGCGCGGCGCTCACGTTCGGTCATCCCGCCCCAGACACCGAACTCCACCCGGTTATCCAAAGCATCGGCGAGGCACTCGGTGCGCACCTGGCACCCCGAACAGATCACCTTGGCGCGGTTCTGGGCGGCGCCCTGAACGAACAGTGAATCCGGGTCGGTCGTGCGGCAGGCGGCATTAACCGTCCATTCACCGGAGGCAGTCATGTGATCGAACATCTCCTTCCAGAACCGCGTGATGAAGATCGCGTTCGTCACATGCGCCCCACAGGTGTCGTGGTTCACGTGCGTGACTGTGATCTCCTCTGGCAACGCCGGACGCTACGCGCCCCGCGGATCATCAGACAGGTCTATTATGACCAGTTATGTATAGTCTTAATAGACTAAGTTTGTGATCCACATCATCAGACAATCGGTCATGGGTTGTTCATTTCGGCGAAGAACCCCCGATCCGGGCACCGCTCATCCGGCTGGCGCGTCACTTACCCTAGGAGAACACCCCTTCCGTACCGACCGCCCCACCCGTCAACCCCGCTCCACCACCTGGAGGGTTACCCGCCCGTGGCACCTCGCCAGATCCGCCCCGACGGCTCCACCGGACCAACCGGCGCC
>JAGYOB010000135.1 GCA_018399515.1 Candidatus Nanopelagicales bacterium | reverse complement strand
CCGATCGCTTTGGCGACGAAGAACTCCGGATCCGCCCAGTGCCGGTCGCATAAGCCGAGGACTCGATCGACATCGGTTCCGGATTTCCAGCCCCGTTGATGACCTATCGCGGCGCGCACCAGCCATCGATCACCCGATTGCGACCACTCATCGATCAGCCAATCGGCCTCATATCGGCGACACAGTGGACTCACCGCCGCGTTGACCAGGCCATCGACGGTGTCCCACCAGGGTGTGGTTACCAGCAGATCGGTGACATAGGCATCCAGGAAGTACTCATCTGTGCAGTCGATGAACTCATCGATGAGGTCATAGGCCGCATAGTGGAACTCCCGCTCGGGAAGTCCCACCAGTCCACAAGCAGCAGTACCGAGATCATTACTCGATGGCTGCGACAGGTCACGCCACGCGGTTCGCAGGGCCCGGCGACGAACGGGGGCAGGGATGCCGAGGAAGGGCGCCACATTTTTCATATACGCGGCCATCGATGCAGCGCGCTCGGCATCCCGAAGAGGCAACAGCGCCGACCGCGTTGCCGTCACGGTGTTCGCTGGCCAGTTTCCACCCACGTCACCAGCCTAGGTTGCCCAGCCGAAAACGACGGTGAGCCAGATTACCGAACTGGAGTTATTCCGGTTGAGCGTCGTCTTCTGGGGACGATTCCGGTTCATCCAGGGGAACGGCATCACCACGCAGGTACTTCATCACCCCGTAGACACCGGCGGCGAGAGGTACCCCGATCAATGCGCCGATCAATCCGAAATACGCCGCACCGGCAGCGGTCACCAGCACGATCGCCATCGGGTGGAGGTTGACAGTCTTGCCCATGATCAACGGCTGCAGGACATTGCCTTCGAGCTGGCCGATGACGAAGATCAGCACCACGACTAGGGCACCGGCGAGCGGACCGTTCGTCACAAGCGCCACGAAGGCCGCCAGGAACATCGCGATGGGTGCGCCGATATAGGGAATGAACGCACCGAAGAACACGATGATGCCCAGCGGGATGGCCAACGGGACGCCCATGATGAGCAGCACGATCGTCACCACGGTGGCATTGGTGATCGCCACCAGAACGACACCCTGCGAATACTGAGAGAACCCCTCCCACGCGATGCGCACCGAATCCTCGATCATCTGCCGGTTGCGCTGCGGCATCCAGCCCATGAACCACTTCAGCATCCGCTCGGGCTGAGAGAGCGCGAAGACGAGCACGAACAACCCGCCGGCGAGAGCGGTGCCCAAGCCCAGAACGCTGCCCAGCCCCGACAGCACTCCCAGCGCGATATCCCCACCGGATTCCCTGATGAAGGTGACGACCGCTTCGTATGCCTCGGTGACCTGGGAATCGGTCACCTGAAACGGACCTTCGCGCAGCCAAACCTCCAGATCGGTAACACCCTGGCGGAACGCCGCTGCGATCCCCTCCCACTGACTGGCGGTAGATAAACCGATGAAGAACACCACGAGGCCGACAGCTACGAGGAACAGCAGAATCGCGATCGTCGCGGCAATGCCACGGGGCATCACACGGGCCATGGCGTTGGTCAACGGCATCAGCCACGCCGCAACCAGCAGCGCGAAGAAGATCGCCAAAGCCAGGGCCTGGACCGGGCCGAGCAGGAGCAGCAGGCCAAATCCAACGACGCCGATGGCCGCCAGCCGCCATGCGTAACCGCCGATACGACGCATCTGCGGAGACACGAGATCGGCCGTTGCGTACGGCTGCGGAGCTGGTGGCCGGACCGCGGCGTTCTCACCCTTGGATTTGCGTGCCATTGCCTACCTCCTGAACGCCACTGCGAGCATTCCGCGGCGATCCTCGCGCATCGACCATCCCGGAGCGATCATCGCCCACTACCGACGGCAGCCTAGTCCGCCGACGGGCGATTGCGGCTAGGCTCAGATGTCGTGTCCGACCAGGCCCTGCGCCGCACCTCTGTTCACCGGTCCCTGCTCGTCATCCCGTGGGCGTTCGCCGCTGTGACCATCCTGGGCCACATCGTCTGGGTGCTCGCTGGTTCAGCCCGCGATGCGATCACGATCACCACGGTGATCACGTTCTTCCTCGCCAGCGCCTCTCACGCTTGGATCACCCGAGGCGCGAGTTGGACGGTCTCCTACGTGGTCATCACCGTGGGGTTGGGACTCATCGTCGAAGCCGTCGGTCGATCCACCGGATTCCCCTTCGGCGTCTACGACTACACCGAAAGCCTCGGGATCAAGCTGCTCGGCGTGCCCCTTGTGATCCCCCTGGCCTGGGCGATGATGGCTTACCCCGTCCTCTTGGCCGCGCAACGACTCGCACAGTCACGCTTCGTCGTCACGCTCATCGGGGCTTGGCTTCTGGCGACCTGGGATGTGTTCCTCGATTCGCAGATGGTCGCTGAAGGGCACTGGGAATGGGCCGATCCCACACCGGCACTGTGGGGAGTACCGGGAATTCCCATCGGCAATTACCTGGGGTGGTTGCTCACCGCACTCGTGATGATCGGGTTATTGAGTCTGCTCCCCCGGCGCACCCCCACCGCCGACGACGTGCCGACCTTCATGCTCGCGTGGGTGTACCTATCCAACATCCTTGCCAACGCCGTGTTCTTCGGCCGACCCGCTGTCGCGCTCTGGGGCGGGGTGCTCATGGGGATCGCTGTGCTGCCCTGGGCCTGGAAGGAATGGCAGGCGCGCTCAGATCGACCGATAGTCGACACACGGGCTCGCCGGTAATGCCACGCCGATCCCCGGTCACAAGGCGCAGCGCGCTACTTCGGGTAATTGCGGCAACCGGGGCACTGGCCAGCGCAGCGGTCACCGCACACACCATCACCAACCTTCGACATCTGCGAACGATCACACCCGGAAACGACCGCATTGCCGAGCGCGTGTCCGTGCTGCTCCCCCTGCGCAACGAGGCTCACCGCGTCACACCCACCGTGGAAGCGCTGCTGGCCCAAGAGGGGATCGCCGATCTCGAGATCCTCGTTCTCGACGACTGTTCGACTGATGACACCGCCACCGTGGTGCGGACTGCGGTCGCTGATGACCCGCGGGTCCAGATATTCGATGGCGAGACCGAACCGTTGCCCGATGGTTGGCTCGGTAAGCCCTGGGCGTGCCATCGACTTTCTGAGCATGCGACCGGCGACGTCCTCGTGTTCATCGACGCCGATGTCGTCCTGCATCGAACGGCTCTTTCTTCGACGATCCAACACATGCGCACCGCTCGATTGGATCTGCTCTCGCCCTATCCCCGGCAGATCGCACTCACCTGGGCCGAACGGCTCACCCAACCGCTTCTCGTGTGGTTATGGATCTCGTCACTCCCTTTGCGCCTGGTCGAGACGACCCATTACCCCTCTCTCGCCGCGGCCAACGGTCAATTCATCTGCGTGGACACCAGGGCGTATCGAATCAGCGGCGGACACACGGCTGTCGCAAGCCACGTGGTCGAAGACGTCGAGGTGCTCCGCGCGTTGAAGCGCCATGGATTCAGCGGGGCACCCGCCAACGGTGCCGCGATCGCGGAATGTCGCATGTATGACGGGGCCGTGGAGATCATCGATGGGTACACGAAGTCACTGTGGTCAGCATTCGGCTCAGCCCCCGGTGCCGTCGCCGTCGTCGGGGCGTTGACCGTGAGTTACATCGCACCCCCGGTATTCGCCATTTTCGGCGGAGATCGCGCGCAACGGATGTGCGGGGTGATCGGCTATGTCGCAGGAGTCTGGGGACGGTACGTCGTCGCGTCACAGACGGGCGAACGTCGCTGGCCCGATACGGCCCTGCAGCCGATTTCGGTGGCGGCCTTCGCCGCATTAGTCGTCGAGTCATTGCGACGTCGACGTCGAGGATCCCTGCACTGGCGCGGTCGCACGATTCCATGACGGAGCCTGTCTCCTAGGCTGCTGCTCATGGCAGGAGTCATTGTGGTCGGCGGTGGCGTCGGTGGCATGACATCAGCCATGCGTCTCGCCGCACTCGGCCATCAGGTGACGCTGTGCGAATCAACGAATCACCTCGGCGGCAAACTGGCGCGATTCGAACGCGACGGCTTCGTCTTCGACACCGGCCCGAGCCTGTTCACACTCCCGGCGGTGTATCGAGAGGCCTTCAGCCAGACCGGTGCGTCGCTCGACGACACCGTGGACCTCCAACCACTGGACATCGCCTTCGGATACCACTGGGCGGATGGCTCTCGGGCCGATCTCCCCGGCGTCGATCCCGGCCGGATCGCCGCCGCGCTGGGGTCCTCTCTCGGCGGAAGTTGCGAATCGGATTGGCGGCACTTCATCGAACGAGCCGGACGCATCTGGCAGATCACCCGCCGCCCATTCCTCGAATCCCCACTGAACGGCGCCTCCACGCTGCTTCGTCTCGCCCGCGAACCCGGTGACGTCCGCACTGTGGCACCGTGGAAATCACTGCGCCGACTCGGCCGCGACTACCTTCGAGACCCACGCCTGATCACACTGCTCGATCGCTATGCGACGTACACCGGTTCTGATCCACGATCGGCGCCCGCGGCCCTTGCAACAGTTCCGTATGTCGAGCAGGCATTCGGTGCCTGGCATCTCGGCGGTGGGGTCGCCACACTGGCCGACGCCCTGGCACAACGGGGCCGCGATCTCGGCGTCGACATCCGAACCGGCGTGGATGTTGCGGCCATCACGACGAACCAGGGCGGCGTCACGGGTGTGCGAACAGCAGACGGCGAATCAATGCCGGCCGACATCGTGGTGGCCAATGCGGATGCATCCCACCTGTACAACGACCTTGTATCCGATCGGCGGGCCAATTCGGCGCGAGCACGATTGCGGCGCACGACTCCCTCGCTTTCAGGATTCGTCCTCCTGATCGGCGCGCGTGGGCGCACCGAGAATATTCGCCACCACAATGTCTGGTTTCCACAGGACTACGACAAGGAATTCGATGACATCTTCGGCCGGCACCCCCGACCGGTCGCCGATCCCACGATCTACGCCTGCGTTCCTGATGACCCGCTCATGCGACCGGACGCCGACCATGAATCGTGGTTCATCCTTATCAACGCTCCGCGACACGGGACCGCTCCCGGGTGCATCGATTGGAATCGCCCGGGGCGTGGCGAGGAGTACGCCGACCACGTGCTGGAGTTACTGGCCCACCGAGGAGTCGACCTGCGACCGCGGATGCTGTGGCGCGAGATCCGGACTCCCGCCGATCTCGAGCAAGCCACCCGGGCACCAGGTGGTGCGATCTACGGATCGAGCAGCAACGGCCCACGGGCTGCGTTCCTGCGACCGGCCAACATCTCGCCGGTCCCCGGGCTGTATCTCGCCGGCGGTTCGGCTCATCCCGGCGGCGGGCTCCCCCTGGTGGGCCTATCCGCACAGATCGTCACCGAGGCCATCGGCGCACCCTGAGCTACGCCGAGTCGGGTGTTTGCCGCCAACCATCGAGCCGGCCGCCGCGGCTGAGTTCACGCAATCGACGCTCGGTCAAGGAGCGAACCGGGGCTGAAGCGACGACGATCAAGCGGTCTCCCGCGCGCAACCGGGCCTCAGCATCGGCGGATTGGGCGCGATCATCACGGATGATCAAGGAGGCGACAGCCCCCTCGGGCAGGGGAAGCTCGCGCACGTACACACCAACCAACCGGCACCCAGCATCGACATCGATTCCCAGGACTGCCGCATCCAAATCGTCCAAGGGGGCGACATCGACCGACAACTGCGCCGGTTCGGCCGGGACAGTGATTCTTAAGACCCGAGCGATCCACGGCAGCGCGGGAGACTGCAACAAAGTCAAGACGAGCACGACGATGAGCGTCGCATCGAAGATCACCTCGGCACCCGGCATTCCCAGACCGAGCGGAATCGCTGCAAAAATGATCGGGACAGCACCCCGAAGCCCGGCAAATGAGACGAACCCG
Source organism: Candidatus Nanopelagicales bacterium (assembly GCA_018399515.1). Taxonomy (GTDB): domain Bacteria; phylum Actinomycetota; class Actinomycetes; order S36-B12; family S36-B12; genus M55B157. Next base: position 16,133 of record JAGYOB010000135.1, on the reverse strand, counting down.
ATCTCTGAGATCGGCCACCGGAAGGGGGCCAGGGACACGAGGGCACTGATCGGGCGGGCCACAACAACCAGCACGATTGTCGCCATGAGTGCTATCCCGATGGATGCGGGCAATCGCTCCGGTTGGGCGAGCAGGCCGAGCATGACGAACAATCCGATCTCGGCGAGCCAGGACAGTCCATCAGAAAAGCCGACGACCGCTCGACGATGCGGAAGGTCCTTCGCCGATCCCAGGATCACCGCAGCCACATACACGGCCATGAACCCTGAGGATTGGGCGAAGTCGGCTAGCCCGAAGGCCAGCACCAGCATCGCGATCGCCGCTATCGGATACAGCCCGATTGCGGGCAATGCGAGCCGCGGCAGCACCCACCTCGTGGCGAATCCGACTCCGACGCCGACGACTCCACCGATCACGAGTTGCACCACGACGATGATCGGCACCAACCACGGCTCGCCTTGCAACGATCCGCTCGCCACCACGGTTACCAGGACGACAACAGGCGCATCGTTCAAACCCGACTCACCCTCGAGCAAGGTCCGCAGACGATTCGAGACGTTGATTCGTCGCAGAACCGCGAAAACCGCCGCAGCATCCGTTGCCGAGAGCGCAGCCGCGAGAAGAATCGCCAGCTGGGGGTCCATCCCCATCAGCCAGATGAGAGGCACAGCCACGATCGTCAAACTCACAGCGACACCGACTGTTGCCAGCACCAGGCTGGGCGCGATAACCGGTCGAAAATCATCCAGGCTCGTGGTGAGTCCGCCATGAGCGAGAATCAACACCAGTGCGCCGAAACCCACGACGATCGCGATATTGGGCTCGACGCTGACATCCCCGGGCAGAACAGCCCCCAGCAGCAGCCCGATTCCCAGATACAGCAGCAGACCCGGGACCCCCAGTCGACCCACCAGGCGCACCCCGGTCACCGCCACGATGAGCACGGCCGCACCGAGCAGCACGACGAGGCCGAACTGATCCGGGGTCATCGAGATGTCTTACGGGCTCGCAGAAACAGAGTCAATGGCGTTCAAACTCAGATTGGCGTAGATCTCCCGCGTTGCCGTGGAGGAGTTCAAGGTATAGAAGTGCAGGCCGGGCGCGCCTTCGGCCAACAACCGCGCACACAGTTCGCTGGCGATCTCGATGCCTAGAGTGCGAACCGCAACCGGATCATGATCGATCCCGGTGAAACGCTCGACGATGTCATCGGGCACTGCAGTGCCCGATAGTTCAGCGAAACGGCGAATCTGGCCGATATTCGTCACCGGCATGATTCCTGGGAGAATAGGAATCTCGCAGCCGATCGCCCGCGTCCGCTCCACCAGATCCAGATAATCCGACACCCGGAAGAAGAACTGTGTGATCGCGAAGGTGGCGCCGGCGTCGGCCTTACGCGCCAGTGTTACCGCATCGTCGTCTTTCGAGTGAGACTCCGGGTGGCCTTCGGGAAACGCTGCAACTCCGACGCTGAATGCTCCGAGGCTACGCACGAGCTCCACGAGTTCATCGGCATGGTCCAAACCTCCCGGAGTCCGTTCCCAGTGTGCTCCGGGGCCGGCCGGCGGGTCACCGCGTAACGCGAGGATGTTGGTCACTCCCACCGCCGCATAGGAGGCGACCACTCCGGTGAGTTGTCCCACATCAGCACCAACGCAGGTCAGATGCGCAAGGGGCGTCAGGGTTGTCTCGGTGGCCAGACGTTCGGTGAGTCGAACCGTTCGATCTCGAGTCGAACCACCAGCCCCGTAGGTCACCGACGCGAAGGTGGGGTGCAGCGACTCCAATTCCCGGAGGGTGTGCCACAAAGTGGTCTCGCCCTCATCGGATTTGGGTGGGAAGAACTCGAAGGAGAAGGACCGATGCCCCTCGGCCAGAATCGCGCCGATATCACGCATGCGGAGGTGATCGCCCATGGGCGGAGGTTACGCGACCGCGGGGATTGGCCCATGGACCGGCTGCGAACACCGATGGGTACCCGTACGCTGGTCTGCGTGCCCGCCGATCCTCACCCCGCGCCATTGGATGCGGAAGAGTTGCGTTCGCGGGTCCACAAGGCGGTCGGTGACTTCATCAGTCATCAGCGATGCATCTTCGACGCCATCAGCGACGACCTCGACCCGCTCGTGGAGGCGGTGACGGACCTGTGCTCCGGGGGCAAACGCCTGCGCCCCGCCTTCGCCTGGTGGGGCTGGCGAGGCGCTGGTGGAGCCGATGACGAGAGGGCCCTGCACGCGGTAGCGTCTTTGGAATTCCTCCAGGCCTGCGCACTCATCCATGACGACGTGATGGATGGCTCGGACACCCGACGCGGGCTGCCTTCAGCACACCGACGTTTCGCCGCCGTGCACCGCCAATCATCGTGGTTGGGTTCGCCGGAGATCTTCGGAACCGGAGCTGCGATCCTTCTCGGCGATCTGTGCTTGTCGTGGGCCGACGAAATGCTGATGACCAGCGGACTCGACCGCGACGACCTGGCTCGGGCCAAAGCGGTGTACGACGAGATGCGCACCGAACTCATGGCCGGGCAGTACCTCGATCTTCTCGAGCAGGCACGTGGCGGCGGTGACACCGACCGCGCCATGCTGGTCGTGCGCTACAAGTCTGCCAAGTACACCATCGAACGCCCCCTTCACCTTGGTGGAGCACTTGCCGGAGCCGATCCCACGATCCTGGCCGCCTACACCGGCTACGGCCTACCCCTCGGCGAGGCCTTCCAGCTCCGCGATGACGTCCTCGGCGTATTCGGTGACCCCACCGAGACCGGGAAGCCCGCGGGTGACGATCTGCGAGAAGGCAAGCAGACGGTCTTGATCGCGACCGCCATGACACGCGCGACGCCGAGTCAGGCAACGCAACTGCGCCGGCACCTCGGAGATCCCAGCCTCGACGTCGAGGGCGTGTCGGTGCTTCGCGAGATCATCACCGAAACCGGAGCCCTCGGGCAGGTCGAAGGGCTCATCGACACTCTGACCGACCAGGCCGTCGCCAGCCTGGACACCGTTCGGCTCGCTTCCCCGACTCCGGAGGTCCTCTCCGGTCTCGCCTATGCCGCGACTAGGCGGTCAGTATGAACAGGAGATCGCTGTGAACGTACGACGCTGGCTGCCCCATCGGACCCCGCGAACGGTGACCGGTCCCACCGATCATGTCGTGATCGTCGGAGCAGGACTCGCGGGGCTGTCCGCTGCGATGCGCCTCGCTGGAGCGGGGCGCCAGGTCACGATCCTCGAACGTGAGGACCGCCCCGGTGGTCGGGCTGGGCGATGGGAAGCGACCACCTCCGATGGCACGTACCAGATCGACACCGGTCCGTCCGTGTTGACGATGCCCGATCTCATCGCGGATGCATTCGACAGCCTCGGGGAGGAGATGAACGACTGGCTCACTCTGAACCCCGTAGAACCCCTGTATCGGTCGTTCTATCCGGATGGTTCCGTTCTCGATGTTCATGCGAACGTCGAACAGATGGCTGAAGAGATTCGCACCGTGATCGGTCCCGAGGAAGCGGCGGGATACCTGCGTTACGTCGATTTCGTTTCTCAGCTCTACCGATACGAGATGACCGACTTCATCGATCGCAATATCGATTCACCTTTGGACCTGCTCACACCGAATCTGGCGAAACTCGTCGCCATCGGTGGTTTCCGCAAACTGGCACCCAAGGTCCGCGAGTTCTTGAAGGACCCCCGCACCGAGCGGGTGTTCAGTTTCCAGGCGATGTACGCGGGACTGTCGCCCTATGACGCACTCGCGATCTATGCGGTTATCGCCTACATGGACTCCATCGCCGGGGTGTACTTCCCCAAGGGTGGCATGCATGCGGTTCCCGAAGCGATGGCTGATGCTGCAACGAAGCACGGTGTCGATATCCGCTATGACACGACGGTGACCCGAGTCGAAACCCAGGGTGATCGCGCCGTGGCGGTCCATACGGCGAATGGCGAGCGTATCCCCGCGGATGTCGTCATCTTGAACCCCGACCTTCCGGTGGCCTATCGCGATCTGCTCGGCCAAAGCCCCTGGTCGGTACGTCGTTTGAACTACTCTCCATCGTGTTTCTTGATGCTCGCCGGATCGAGTGCCGAATATTCCAAGATCGCTCACCACAACATCCACTTCGGGCGATCGTGGAAGGGCGTGTTCGACGAACTGATCGATCAGCAGCGACTCATGAGCGACCCGAGCCTGCTGGTCACGAACCCCTCTCGCTCGGATCCGTCGCTTGCACCCGACGGCAAGCACATCTACTACGTGCTGTTCCCGACACCCAATATGGATGCCTCGATCGATTGGCGTACTGAGACCGCGCGATACCGCGACGAAGTGGTCCAGACTCTCGAACAGCGCGGCTACGTCGGCTTCGGGGATGCCATCGAAGTCGAGAACCTCACCACGCCACTCGAGTGGCAGGAGCGAGGCATGGAACGTGGCGCACCCTTCGCCGCCGCCCATTCCTTCACCCAGACCGGCCCCTTCCGGCCCGGCAATCTGTGGGGCGAGAACGTCGTCTTCACCGGTTCAGGCACCCAACCCGGGGTGGGCGTTCCCATGGTGCTGGTCTCCGGACGCCTGGCAGCCGAGCGGGTCACCGGCCCTGACCCGCTCTATCGCTCCCGCGCCCTGCGCTGAACCCCGCGTACCCTGGCACTCATGAGCCAAGGGGCCATGACCGCTCCACGCAGTACCGATGCGTGGTGGCGTTACGGCCTGCCCGGCTTGGTGGGTATGTCTCTCATGGCTTTGGGCTCCCTCGGTGTCGGCTGGCTTCCCCTGCGCACGAACGTCATCGAATGGCCGATCGTGGAGTCCCTGCGAGCCACCGGTCCGGGGCTGATCACATCTCACATTCTGGTATTCATGGGCATCGCAATCCTGCTCCAAACGTGGCTGCTTCTCGGGCGGGCGCTCGTGAGCAATCGATCCGCACGCCTCACGACCCGTGATCTGATCACGATCGTCTCGATGTGGTCGGCGCCACTCTTGATGTCTGCGCCGCTGTTCAGCCGTGATGTGTATTCGTATTACACCCAGGGTCGGCTCATGATCGACGGATACGACCCGTACACAACCGGAGTGTCAGTCCTGCCCGGCTGGTTCCAGGACGGTGTCGATCCCATGTGGGCGGAATCACCCACTCCCTATGGCCCGCTGTTCTTGCTGCTCTCCCGCGGAGTAGCCGACTTCGCCTTCGAGCAGCCCGCCCTCGCCGCACTGGTGTTTCGCTTACTTGCCGTCCTCGGCGTCGTGCTGCTCTTGATCTACGTTCCCCGGTTGGCCTTCGCGCACGGAATCGATCCGGGCCGCGCAGTCTGGCTGGCTGTCGCCAACCCCCTCGTCATTTTGCACTTCATCGCCGGCGCTCACAACGATGCACTCATGATCGGCTTCGTTGTCATGGGGATGACCATGGCTGTCGAACACCGGCCGCTAGTCGGTGCCACCGCCATCGCATTGGCCACGTCCGTCAAACCCATTGCACTGCTGGCACTCCCGTTCATCGGTCTCATCTGGGCCGGTCGTGACACAGGGTGGTGGAACCGAATTCGAGCGTGGTTCGCGACGGGCCTGACGGCCGCGGGCATCTTCGCCGTCACGGCTATCATCGCGGGCGTTGGAATGGGCTGGGTCCTCGCGCTGGGCACACCCGGTGAAGTGCGCACCTGGCTTTCACCGCCGACCGCGATCGGCATGTTCCTCGGAGGAATCGCACAGGCAATAGGAGTGGCCGACACGAATGACGCATTCGTCAGTGGTGCCCGACTACTCGGCGCAATCGCCGCTGTCACGATCGTCGCGTGGCTGATACTCGGTCCGTGGCGCCGCAGTCCCGTGCGCAATGCCGCCTGGGCGTTTCTTGCCGTTGTCCTCCTCGGTCCGGTCGTGCAACCGTGGTATCTGCTGTGGGTGCTTCCTCTCTTTGCCGTCACCGGCGTCAGCGTCCGCTCCCTGCGAGTGATCATCGTGGCTACCGCAGGTTTCTGCATCCATGCAATGTCGGAATCGCTGGCCACATCAGACACCGTGTTCGAGTTCAGTGACGGCCTCGGCATCGTCATCGCAGCAGTGATCGTGGGCGGCATACTCTTCATCAGTCCACGCGAACGTAACCTCATTCTCGATCAGGATGTCGCTGATGGCCTCCAACCTGTCGATGCGCCCGCCCGCGCGAGGGCCCGGCAGTGGACCGCTGGGCAGCCCTGGCAGGATGCGGGGTCGTGAGCTCCCGGGAACTGACCGCTGCCGGGATCATCGACCCCGAATTGCGTGCTTCCTACGAACGATGTCGCGAACTCAACGCCGCCCACGGAAAGACCTACTACCTCGCCACCTTGCTCCTGCCACCGGCGAAGAGACCGTTCGTCCATGCCCTGTACGGGTTCGCTCGCTATGCCGATGAAATCGTCGACGACCTGTCGTCCACCCTGACTCAGCAGGAGAAGTCCGACTGGTTGGGCACCTGGGGGGATGCCTTCCTCGTGGACGTTCGCCACGGACGATCCAACGATCCGGTGTGCCAGGCGGTGGTCGACACCGTACTGACCTGGGATATTCCGCTGGAGCACTTCGAGGCTTTCCTGCACTCGATGCGCATGGACTTGACGGTGGAGTCCTACGACACCTACGAGGACCTTTTCGAGTACGTGTATGGCTCAGCAGCCGTGATCGGATTGCAGATGGTCCCCATCCTCGAGCCCTCGGTGCCCGAGGCCTTCGATCGGGCGCAGGATCTGGGCGTCGCGTTCCAATTAGCGAACTTCATCCGAGATGTCGGCGAGGACCTCGACCGCGGACGCGTGTACCTGCCACTCGCCGAGCTCTCGCAGCATGGAGTGACTCCCGAGGTGTTGCAGCGTCGTGTCGCGACACCGGCGGTGAAGGCGGCGCTTCGCGATCAGATCGCCCGGGTTCGCATGCTGGAGGAGCGATCTCGACCGGGGATCGCCATGCTGCACCCGGATTCGCAACCATGTATCGAAGCTGCTCGAGTGTTGTACTGCGGCATCGTCGACGAGGTGGAGAACATCGACTTCGAGGTATTCACCAAACGGGCCAGCGTTCCGATGCGGCGGCGCCTGGCGGTCGCCGGACCTGCCTGGATCAGAGCGTTACGAGCCCGGCACTCGGTCGTGTGACGGAGTTTGGGGACCAGCACTCCCGGAACGAGAGCGCCATAGCGGCGGGCCCGCGAACGGAGTCCGCTGGATCCCCCGGCGCCCCAGCCACACCCACATCACCAAAGACAGCAGGACCAGCGCGAAACCGAACAGCAGATCCTCGACCGGCGCGAACGCCAGCCGACCTTCACCGATGAACGGAGGCGGACCATCGACCGGGGTGGATTCCCCGATGATCACGTCCCCGTTGTAGGTCACGATCGAGAAACCGGTGAGAACTCCGTTCGTGATCAACTGGAAGAAGACGATGATCGCGTACGGAACCCAGAAGGCACGGCGTGCGACGAGGCGGGTACGCGCAACGAAGAGATCAACACCCACCACCGCGATGACCCCGATGATCGCCAGTTGCGTGTATGTCATCGCGCCTTCTCCGATGAATCAGGTGCTTCTGAATCAGGTGCTTCTGAATCAGGTGCTTCGTCGCCGACAGGCCACGATTTCACCGAGCGCACCGCTTCCAAGCTCAGCACCGAGGCGATGGGGATCACGATGAAGAACAGCAACTCCTCGATCGGCAGGTTCCCGGGCAACACGATGCCCGTGGTGGTCTCGCGGTCGAAGCCCCAGTGATCCTGAGATATCGCATACAGATCCCAGATAACGAAAACGACGACGGGGACGGCGATGGTGATGAGCAGTCGTTTCCAGCGACGGTAAACCCTCGTGCGCAGCACGATCTCCAGCCAACCGGTTGCCAGAAGTATGAAGGCAAGGACTGCGAGGTAGGCAAGTTTCACGTCGATCTCACGATCCGGCGAGCAACTTGCGGTGGTCCCAGGAAACCGTGCGGTCGACCATGAGCCGGAATGCGACCTGCTTGCCCGCCTTCGACCGGTAGGCGTCCTTCGCGGCCTGTACATGCTCGGGCTGGAGACCTTCGTACTTCACGAGCAGTCCAGCGGCTATCGAGCAGATGAGATCTTCATCCCGAGAGATCTCGACGCGACCACTAAGCTGGACACCGCGCAATTCCGCATAGCTATCCCCGGTCTCGACCAGTACCGAAACTCGCGCATCCCGCTCGACATTGATCGCTTTCTGGGACCTACCGTAGGTGCGCATCCAGATGTCCCCGTCGATGAGCACGAACCACATGCCGACGGGGTCGGGAGTGCCGTCGGGACCGATCGTGCACAAGATCATGGTGCGGGCCTGGGCCAGAAAATCGGCCACCTCCACATCGGTCATGCTCGTGTCCACCCGCGCGCTCATCCCACCATCCTGCCGGTCGGATCCGGTGAACGCACGCAGGACCCCACCGGTGTCCTCCGCGGTTTTCCGCCTTTCGCGACCTACACTCGAGGCATCATGGGGACGACTATGCCGCCACCAGCCGCGACCGATGCGCTCGTCGGTCGTGAGCTCGATGGCCGCTATCTGGTCCGCGCCCGGATCGCTCGCGGCGGGATGGCCACCGTCTACGAAGCCCTCGATTCCCGGCTTGACCGGATCGTCGCCTTGAAGGTCATGCACCCCTCGCTCGCCGAGGATGGCGCGTTCGTCGACCGCTTCCGCCGCGAGGCCAAAGCGGCCGCATCGTTATCCCACCCCCATGTGGTCGCTGTTCACGATCAGGGCACCACGGACGGACTCCCCTACCTGGTCATGGAGTACGTATCCGGGCGCACACTGCGTGATGTTCTCAATCAGCACGGACGCCTCTCCGCCGCGCAGGCCCTGGCGATCCTCGAACCGGTACTCGAAGCCCTCGGCGCTGCCCACCGCGCCGGGTTCGTCCACCGGGACGTCAAACCGGAGAACATCTTGATCTCCGACGACGGGCGCGTGAAGGTCACCGACTTCGGACTCGCCCGTGCCGTCACTTCGGCGACAGCAACCCAGGGACTGCTCATCGGCACGGTGGCATATCTGTCCCCCGAACACGTCGAGCAAGGCTCCTCCGATGCTCGTTCAGACGTGTACGGCGCGGGAATCTGCCTGTTCGAGATGCTGACCGGCTCGGTACCTTTCGCTGGTGAGTCACCCCTGAGCGTGGCCTACCAGCACGTCAATGCCGATGTTCCGCGTCCCTCATCCTTGTCTCTGGTCATCGATATCGATGCCGATGTCGATGACCTCGTCGAGATCGCCACGCGGCGAGATCCCGCCCAGCGATACGCCGATTGCGCCGAGTTCACCGAACGCGTGCGTGCGGTTCGTCGCACTCTCGCCCCGCCACGCCCCCTGGCCGACACCTACACCGATCCCGTGGCGCCGGCAGCGACGCTGGTCGTCGATCGACCCACCGAAACCATCGCACCCCGAGGCGCGTCGGAACCGTCACGACGGGATCGAGCCGGTGATACCGCGGAGATCGATGGCCCTCGTCGTCGTCGGCGATGGGGGCCGGCCATCGCCATCGTGCTCCTGCTTGGCGCTGTCGCCGGCGCGGCCTTCGGCGCCTGGTACCTCGCGGCCGGACCCGGGCGAACCATCGCCGTTCCCGGTGTCCTCGGCCTCGACGTCGCAGCCGCCACGAATCTCGCCACACAAAATGACCTGAGCCTGTCGGTCGTCGCAGAGGCCTACAGCGAGACGGTCGCCGCCGGCATCGTGCTGGCGGCCGACCCAGCGCCAGGGGCAGCCGTCTCCCCCGGCACCGATATCGCGGTCACCGTGTCCTTGGGACCAGAGCGCTTCGCCGTCCCCGTTCTCACCGGACTAAACGAGGCCCAGGCCGTCGATGCGGTGACCGCTGCCGGGCTTCGTGTCGGTGATGTCTCCACAGCCTGGGATGACCTGATCCCCGACGGCGAGGTCGTGTCCTCCACCCCCGGCCCCGGCGAGGAGCTGAAGGCCGATAGCCCGGTTGATCTGGTGGTCTCCAAGGGCCCGCAACCGGTCCGACTGCCCGACCTCGCCGGTTCACCGGTCGACGAGGCAACCTCCACGCTATCCGCCGAGGGTCTGCAGGTGGACACAACCGAGGAGTTCTCCACGGTCTGGTCCACCGGCACGGTGATCTCCAGCGTGCCCGCAGCCGGTGAGAAGGTCGAGGTCGGTGGCACCGTCACCCTCGTGGTCTCCAAGGGGCCGCCGCCGGTCGAGGTGCCCTACCTGCTCGACATGTTCCGCGAGGATGCCGTCGCCTTGATCGAGAGTCTCGGACTCGTGGCGAATGTGCAGGAGGGTCCATTCACCCCGCTCAATCGTGTCATCAATCAAGACCCGCGAGCCGGTTCGTTCATTCCGGTCGGTTCCACGGTGACGATCACCATCATCTGACCCCACCGGGCTGCACAACCGGTGACACCGAAGAGGCGAGGACCCACGCAGAGCCTGCGGCGCAGATACCTCAGCGCTTGAGGAGCATGTCGGCGACAAGGAACGACAGCTCCAGGGATTGCTCGCGATTCAACCGGGGGTCGCAGGCCGTCTCATACCGCTGCCCCAGACCGTCCTCGGCGACTCCGGCGGTGCCACCGACGCACTCGGTGACGTCATCGCCGGTCAACTCGACGTGAATGCCACCGGGAATCGTTCCCAGGCGGCGGTGCACGTCGAAGAATCCATGGACCTCGGCGAGCACATCGTCAAAGGACCGCGTCTTGTGCCCCGATGAGGCTTCGAAAGTGTTGCCGTGCATGGGATCGCACACCCACAGCACCGGGTGCCCACTTGCCTCGACCTTCTGCACGATCGCTGGCAATGCCTCGGTTACGGTGCCGGCGCCCATACGGGTGATCAAGGTCAGTCGACCGGGGGTTTTGTCCGGGTCGAGCCGCTCCACTACCTCGAGGATCTCATCTGGCGATGCGGTCGGGCCCACCTTCACTCCGACCGGGTTACGGATCGTCGATGCGAAATGCACGTGCGCTCCGTCGACTGCCCGGGTGCGCTCACCGATCCACAGGAAATGCCCCGAGACATCGTAGGGCGCGCCGGTACGTGAATCGATGCGGGTCAGGGCCCGTTCGTAGACCAGGCTCAAGGCTTCATGCGCGGCATAGAAGTCGACCCGGTGGAACTCCTCGGGATCGGCTCCGCACGCCTGCATGAAACGCAGGGCGCGATCGATCTCACCGGCGACCCGCTCATACCGCTGACCCGCGGTGGAGTCTCGTACGAAATCAGTGTTCCATGCGTGGACCTGGCGCAGATCGGCATAGCCACCCTGGGTGAAGGCGCGAATCAGGTTCAGTGCCGAACCCGAGGCGTGATAGGCCTTCAGCAACCGATCGGGATCGGGCTTGCGGGATTCAGGTGTGAAGTCCAGCGCATTGACCGCATCCCCGAGGTAACTGGGAAGTTCCATCCCACCGCGGACCTCGATCGGATTGCTCCGCGGCTTGAAGTATTGCCCCGCGACACGGCCGAGTTTGACCACGGGAAGGGAGGCTGCATAGGTCAACACGACCGACATCTGCAGCACGGTCTTCAACCGGGCCCGGATCGAATCAGCCGTGTTAGCCGCGAAAGTCTCCGCGCAATCGCCACCGGTCAGGACGAAAGCCTCACCGAGGGCGGCCTTCCCGAGCTGCTCGGTCAGGGTGTCGCACTCCCCGGCAAATACCAGCGGAGGCATCGCTGCTAATTCGGCCAGCACTCGTTCGAGGTGCGCCTCATCGGGCCACACCGGTTGCTGTACAGCCGGCAGCTCGGGCCAGGTCAGATCGGACACATGGCTAAGGGTACCCGTCAGCCGAAGAACGCACTGGCCTCGGCATAGCGGGCCAGCGGAACCGTCTTCAATTCGCCGGTGGCATCGGCCAGCGGCACGCGCACGATGTCGGTCCCGCGCAGTGCCACCATCTTCCCGTGATCGCCGTCGTGGATGGCATCGATCGCGCTCAGTCCGAATCTCGTCGCCAGCACACGGTCGAATGCCGTCGGGGAGCCGCCCCGCTGAATGTGACCGAGGACCGCAGCCCGGGATTCCTTTCCGGTGCGATCCTCGATCGCCGCGGCCAGCCAATCTCCGATTCCGGACAACTTCACATGCCCGAACGCATCGCGGCTGGCGTCCTTGGTGATCAGATCGCCATCGGAGGGCAAGGCGCCTTCGGCGACGCAGATGATCGGCGCATATGACGACTGGAACCGGCTCTCGACCCACCCGCACACCTCGTCGAGATCGAAGGGAACCTCGGGGATCAAAATCCCGTTCGCTCCGCCTGCCATGCCCGAATGCAACGCGATCCATCCGGCGTGGCGACCCATGACCTCGATCACCAGGACACGGTGATGGGATTCGGCTGTCGTGTGGAGTCGATCGATCGCCTCGGTCGCGATCGTCACAGCGGTGTCGAATCCGAAGGTGTAATCAGTCGCATTCAGATCGTTGTCGATCGTCTTGGGCACACCGATAACCGGCAGCCCATGATCGGCGAGTTTCGTCGCCACTCCCAGGGTGTCTTCTCCACCGATGGCGATGAGCGCGTCGACACCCAGACTCGCAAAATTCCCCTCGATGCGGTCGACACCCCCGTCGATCGAGAAAGGATTGGTTCGCGATGAGCCGAGGATCGTCCCGCCACGCGGCAGAATCCCACGGACACTGGCCACGTCCAAGGTCATGGTGTCGGCCTCGAGCGGACCCCGCCAGCCGTCTTTGAACCCCACGAAGTCGAACCCGTATTCACTCACCCCCTTGCGCACCACCGCACGAATGACCGCATTGAGGCCGGGACAGTCGCCCCCGCCGGTGAGCACGCCTACCCGCATCGTCGACTCCTTCGATGGTCGCCTTCAGCGCCCGGGGGGCACCGACTCGGCATGTATCCGCTTACGGAGCCAGCCTAGACCGTTCCTCGGGTCTACCCTGGACCGATCATGGCCATCCTCGCTCTCGATGCTGGCACCACCGGGGTCACCGCTTTGGTCGTCGGATCCGACACCCGGGTTCTCGCCCGTGGCTACGCGGAGTTCCCCCAGCATTTCCCCGCCGACGGCTGGGTGGAGCACGATCCCGGTGAGATCTGGTCAGCCACCCTGTCGGCGACCGGCGCGGCGCTCGCCGCTAGCCCGGAGGGGATCAGCGCCGTGGGCATCACCAATCAACGCGAAACGGTGTGCTTCTGGGATCGCGAGACACTGGGGGCCCCACGTCGAGCCATCGTGTGGCAAGACCGCCGAACCGCGCCGGACTGCCAGCGACTCCGCGAATCCGGACACGAGGAATTGCTCCGGGCGCGCACCGGACTACGCCTTGATCCGTATTTCAGCGCGACCAAGATCGCCTGGGTGCGCGACCACGACTCCGACACCTGGTCCAACGTGGTGTCCGGTCGGGTGGCAATCGGCACTGTCGACTCCTACCTGATCGCCCGCATGACTCGCGGCTTGCACCACATCACCGATCACACGAACGCATCGAGAACACTGCTGTACGACCTGGACTCGGCAGCATTCAGCACCGAGCTCGCCGATATCTTCGACATCCCTCTGGACGCGCTCCCTGCGATCGTGCCGTCCTACGGGACAGTCGCCACCACCGATCCGGCGACGTTCCTGGGGATGGAGGTTCCCATCGCCGGTATCGCCGGCGATCAGCAAGCCGCATTGATCGGACAGACCGGCTTCTCTCCCGGTGATGCCAAATGCACCTACGGGACGGGTTCGTTTCTCCTGGTCAATACCGGCGCGAACATCGTGCGCTCGCCCGGCGGCCTGCTCACCACCGTCGCACTCGGTGCACCGGATGGCAGTCGCACGTTCGCCCTGGAGGGAGCGATCTTCGTCACCGGTTCCGCAGTCCAGTGGTTGCGCGATGGTCTGGGAATCATCACGTCAGCGGCCGAGATCGAACAGCTCGCGCGGTCAGTAGACGACAGTGCGGGTGTGATGTTCGTCCCCGCTCTTACCGGCTTGGGCGCACCGGACTGGGATCCCTATGCCCGTGGTCTGATCATCGGAATCCATCGCGGCACGACCGCAGCGCACATCGCTCGGGCGACATTGGACGGCATCGCCTTCGAGGTCAACGACGTGGTCGACCTGATGGCGACCGAAGCGCAGGTGTCGCTGCGCCAACTCAACGTCGATGGTGGAGCAGCGGCCAACGACCTCCTCTGCCAGATCCAGGCGGATGTGCTCGGGATCGACGTACTCCGCCCGCAGGAGCTGCAAACCACCGGACTGGGTGCGGCTTTCCTGGCGGGGCTGGGAACCGGCGTCTGGTCCAGCCCCTCGGACATCGTCGAATCTGCCCGGGTCGATCGTCGGTTCATGCCCGAAACACAGGATATTCACGGGGCCCGGCGGAGATGGCGCGATGCCGTGCGCCGCAGTCTCGGCTGGGCCGACCCGGGCGGCCACGAGCGTGACTAGGCACTCGCCTCCGCGTTCGCCCGATCGCGATTCGCCTTGGCCTTGGTCGCGTACATATCAACGTACTCCTGGCCGGACAACCGCATCAGCGAGTACATGATCTCGTCGGTGATCGAACGGAGGATGAAGCGATCACCTTCGAGGCCCTCGTACCGGCGGAAATCGAGAGGCTGACCGAATCGGACGCCCACTCGCAGCAATCGTGGCCGGATGCGCCCAGGCGGCTGGGTCTCGTACGTCGCCATCATCGCGACCGGGATCACCGGAACAGCAGCTTCCAGGGCCATCCGCGCTACTCCCACACGCCCTCGATACAGCCGTCCATCAGCGGTGCGTGTTCCCTCCGGATAGATACCCAGAAGCCCGCCACCATCGAGGACCCGGACTCCGGTGTGGATGGCTGCCTCCGAAGCTCGGCCGCTGGATCGATCGATCGGAACCTGCCCCACGCCAGCGAAGAATGCCCGACTGAGCAAGCCCTTGATGCCTTTCCCGGTGAAGTACTCCGCCTTGGCCAAGAACGTGATCCGCCGACGCGTCATCAAGGGAAGGAAGAACGAGTCTGAGAAGGACAGGTGGTTGCTGGCGATGATGGCGCCCCCCCTGTCCGGAAGCACCTCCATGCCCTCGGTCCAGGGGCGAAAGAGCACCCGCAACCACGGACCGATGAGGACGTGTTTGAAAAAGTAGTACAACACGCGGGCAACCCTAGCCGTCCTACGCTGTGGGACCATCGCCTAGACGCGCCACGGGGTGCGTCGGTCAGTCGCAGGGAGGTCGCCACGATGCCACTCATGCCCGGTGCCCAGCCATTCGATCACGATGCCGGAGACGTCGGGGTTCTCCTGCTGCATGGATTCACCGGCTCCCCAAAGTCCATGCGACCCTGGGGGGAATTCCTCGCTCATGAGGGACTCACCGTCCGGGTGCCGCGCCTACCCGGGCACGGAACGCGCTGGCAGGACATGAACATCACCACCTGGCAGGACTGGTATGCCGAAGCCGACCGGTCCTTCCGTGACCTCTCTGCGCGCTGCTCCACCGTCTTCGTGATGGGTCTGTCCATGGGGGGTTCGCTGACCCTTCGCCTCGCGGAGATGAAGGGTGATGCCATCCGCGGGATCGTTCTGGTCAATCCTGCTGTGCATTCCGAACGTCCCGATCGCTTCGCCCTGCCGATCATCAAGCACGTGGTCGGGTCCTTCCCCGGGATCAGCAACGACATCAACAAGCCCGATCAGGACGAAGGCGCCTACGATCGGATTCCACTCAAGGCAGCCCATAGCCTCACGCACCTGTGGTCTGCGGTGAAAACCGATATCCAGGCCGTCGACCAACCACTACTGCTGTTTCGCAGCGCGGTCGATCACGTTGTGGAGGCTTCAAACGCCGCGTGGATTCTGTCTCACATCTCATCAACGGATGTGCGCGAAGTAGTCCTGATGAATTCTTTCCACGTCGCAACGATGGACAATGATGCGGATGTGATCTTCGATCAAAGCCTGCGGTTCGTCCAGGAGAGGTCACCCCAGTCATGACGACTCCGATGATGCCTCCTGACGATGGTGAATCCCGGACGTCGTTCATCGCCATTATCGATGTCGACGATGCAATCGCGGAATCCATTATCGAGGAGTTGACGCGCGAGGGCATCGCGGCGTTCGCGGAACCCCTGGCCCCGAC
>JAGYOB010000134.1 GCA_018399515.1 Candidatus Nanopelagicales bacterium | reverse complement strand
CATGGCGCATGTTCGCGATCAGTTTCGGGGTGCTGTTCACCGCTGAGTGGGGTGACCTGTCGCAACTATTCACCGCCGGACTGGCCGCGCAAAGCGGCGCTGCGCTCTCGGTGTTCGTGGGCGCGTGGGCAGCGCTCCTGACGGTGTCGGGATTAGCCGTGCTCGCGGGAACGTGGCTCTCACAACGGCTTCCCCTGTGGATCGTGCGCATCGCCTCAGGTGTCGTTCTCGCTGCCCTCGCGGGGTGGACGATCGTGGAGTTGATCGAAGCCGGGTGAACCGGGGTATGGCTCAGCGCGACGGCTTTACCGCCTCGATCGTCGCGGACACGAGATAGTCGGTGATGTTGCGCCCCGGGGCCCACTGCTCCATGAAGGTCTTGCTCTCATCCTTGGGCGCGATGCGGATATCGCTGAAACCTGCTGCTTCCATGTCTTCGCGCAGGGCCTGGATCGAACTCGCGCCGGAAATGCAGCCCGTGTACATCGACAGGTCATCGACGACATCAGCCGGGATGACCGCTGTGGCGACGACATCCGAAATCGCCAATCGCCCGCCAGGCTTGAGCACACGATAGGAATCAGCGAAAACCGCCGCTTTGTCCGGTGACAGATTGATGACGCAGTTGGAGATGATCACGTCGACGGAATCATCGGCCACGGGCAGGTGCTCGATCTCCCCTAGACGAAATTCCACATTGGGGTAGCCGCCCTTCTCGGCGTTCGCACGAGCCTTGCTCACCATCTGCGGAGTCATATCGACCCCGATGACGCGGCCGGTCTCACCGACGGCCCGGGCGGACAGAAAGGCATCGAAGCCCGCACCGCTGCCGAGATCGAGCACTGTCTCTCCGCTTGTCATCGACGCGATCGCGCCCGGGTTGCCGCAGCCGAGACCGAGATCAGCGCCTTCGGGGATCGCGGCGAGTTCCGTGTCGGAATATCCCATGAGTGCCGATGAGACCGGGATGACGCTCGACGTGCCACAGCACCCCGATTCGTCGCTATCGGCGATCACCGCGTAGTTATCGCGGACCGCTGCCCGAATCTCGTCATTGGTTGCCTGGGTCATCGCACTCGCCCTTCTGGAGTCGCTCGCGTTGTTCCCGTCGTCCCCACGGCCTACCGCAGGGTGATCTGCCGGGTCTGCAGACCGGACCGGGCGCTGCGTTCAGCAGACGTCAACGCGGTCGTGACCTCGTAGGCCTCGCTGAGCCGCACACCCAACTCACTGGAAGCATCCTCGCACGCGAGGGCGTCACTGCCCTCGATCAACTCCCAGACCGGAACGAGCAGGCCATCGGCGCGGAAAGATCCCACGAAGCGGCTGGGCACTCCGGGCAGTTCAGCCTCGCCTGCGGCGCGCAACCGCGCGAAGGCGTCCAGGAGACGCTCCTCAGGCTGGGGCAGCACCCAGCGCAGGAAACGTTTATCGCCCATCTCGACCCAGTACGCAGCCTCGACATTCGCCAACCGCACCGTCGGCATGACCTTTTCGTTCGCGCGGCGCATCGATTCGCCGACCTCGCCGGTCGGCTCGACATCATCGGCCATCCAGTAGTCGAAGGAATCATGCACGGTGACGTCGAGTGGTTCGTAAGCCAGCAGGTCCTGCAGGCGGGGACCACTACCGTCATGACGCATCGGCGGGATGGGAGTACCCGGTTGCGCATCGAGTGCTTCGAGTAACGCCGCGGCCGCATCCTGGCTGGGATCCCCGGAGTTCGTGGTGACCTGCAGGGCCAGATAGATCTCACCGGTGTCACGCACCAGAGCCGGCCAGGCCATCGGAAGGACGCTGGTCAGCACCACCGTGCGATCGGGATGGTCGGTGAGGCGGATCGGTGCGGTCGCGGCGGGCACGATTTCACGTATGGCGACCCAGTCGCACTCGCTGGCCAGTCCTTCGAAAGGTCGACCCACCGGCGCTTCGACGCGAGCGGCCGACCTGCCATGGCAGGCCTTGTACCGTCGCCCCGATCCGCACGGGCATGGCTCGCGCATACCGACGACGGGGATGTCCGCTGCATCCCGTGGCGCGGCAGCAGGGGATTTCGCACGCTTCTTGCTCACGACGGGTGAGCCTACGGCGTGCGACCGAGCAGTGCGCTTACCGCCCCGGGCCGGTTGGTGATGATCGCATCGACGCCCAGGCGCACGCATAAATCGACATCTGCTGGCTCGTCGACGGTCCACACGTGCACCCGGTGTCCCCGGTCGTGAATTCGCGAGACGTAGTCGGGGTCGTCGCGCAGATGCGCGATGCTCGGCCCAGCGATGGCGATTCCCGGCGGCAGGCTGCCATCGTCGTGCGGGCGCGGCGGCGCATCGAACAGATACACCAGCGGAATCTGCGGCGAACGACGTCGGGCCCGATCCAATGCCGCGCGGGAGAACGACATGATGCGGGTCCCAGCATCGACACCGATCCGCCCGACTCGCTCCAGCGCATCGATGACCGCGTCCTCCAAGCGATGCGAATCACGGGTGGGGTGTTTCGTTTCAATCGACAGGCCCAGTGGCCGCGGTCCGGCACCGGCGATGTCGATGAGCGCGTCGAGGGTCATGATCCGATACGCATCACCGTGATAGGCCTCTCGTCCGTGCGGGTAACGGTGGGCATCCAACTGCGCCAGCGTCATCCGGCTCACCGCACCGCGACCTGTCGACGTGCGGTCGATGAGCGCGTCATGCACCAGCACGAGGTGGCCGTCCCGGGTCAGCCGCACATCGCATTCGAACGCATCCGTGCCTTCGCGCACCGCCAGCTCATAAGCCTCGCGGGTGTGCTCGGGCTCCGCATGGCTCGCGCCCCGATGGGCCACCACCAATGTCATGACTGGCTCCTGTCTGAGTCACTGACCAGTGAACAACACGCCGGGGTTCAGTAATCCCGCAGGATCCCACGCGCGCTTGATCGCCTGCATCGCATTGATCTCACTATCCGACCGCGAGGCACTCAGCCACGCCGTCTTCGCCCGACCGATGCCATGTTCGGCCGACACCGCACCACCGTAGGCCGACACCACCGACAGCACTCGGCGATCGACCTCGTCATCATCGGGGGCAGGACCGGAGATCTCGACGTGGATATTGCCGTCACCGAGATGACCGAAGACGCCGAAGGCCACCACCGCCGGATACTCGAGCATCCGGATCCGCAACTGCTCAGCACAGTCAGCAAGGTGGGCCAACGGGACCGAGATGTCCATCTTGTGGGCAACACCACCTGATGTGCCGGCCGCATGGGTGGTGAACGCCTCGGATTGCAGTTCGCGATACGCCCATAGGCGTTCCTGTTCACCTCGATCAATACCGATCACAACGTCCAAGGAATCCAACGCAGCAGCATCGAAACCCTCACCCGTTCCGCCATCGGCGACCTCGAGCAGCAGACCGAGGCGATGCCGGTTCGGCCAGGGCCACACCAGATCACTGATCGCCATCGCCAGATCGATACCCGTGTCATCAACGACTTCTGCTGCCAGCAGCCGATGCCCCGGTGCAACCGCCCCATGCAGCAATCGCATGGCATCCGTGTAGTCGTCCACGCCGATGAACGCGATCGAGGTGTCCGACGTAGGCCGATGCAAACGCAGGCGCACTGCTGTGATGATGCCGAGCGTTCCTTCCGCCCCGGTGAGCAAGCCCGCGAGGTCGTAGCCGGTGTTGTCCTTGGCCAGACCGGCCAGATGCTCGACGATCTCGCCATTCGGCAGGACAGCTTCGATTCCCGTCACTTGGGCACGGGTCATCCCATAGGCGATGACCCGGATCCCACCGGCATTGGTCGCCACGGTGCCGCCGATCGTCGCCGAATCGCGAGCGGCTAGGTCCACGCCGTAGGCCCAACCGGCAGCACGAGCATGCCGCTGCAACTCACCGAGGGTGACCCCTGAACCCACGGTCACCTGCCCGGCTGTCTCATCAACGGGATCCATCCGTTGCAACCGCCGAGTGCTGATCACCACCGTCGACCCATCAGCGGAGGGGATGGACCCGCCGACCAATCCGGTGTTCCCCCCCTGCACCTGCATCGCGACACCGGCATCGAGGCACGCGCGCACGACCCCGGCAACCTCATCGGTTGTGCCCGGTCGAACGACTGCGATCGCCGAGCCCTGCCAGCGCCGGGTCCAATCCACGACATACGGCTCGATCAGTTGTGCGTCGAGCAGGACATGATCTGGCCCGACGATTCGGGCCAACGATTCGGTGAGTTGCGCACTCACAGCAGGTCGCGCACCACGATCGTCGCGTCCCGATCGGGACCAACCCCGATAGCCGATACCGGAGCCCGTGATGCCTCTTCGAGGAAGGCCACGTAATCCCGTGCGGCAGCGGGCAGATCAGCCAAGGACTTCGCGCGGCTGATGTCGTCATCCCATCCCGGCAGGTACTCATAAATCGGCTTGGCGTGGTGGAAGTCGGTCTGCGTCATCGGGATCTCGTCGTGGCGAACACCATCGACGTCATAGGCGACACACACCGGAATACGCTCGAAACCGGTGAGCACATCCAATTTCGTCAGGAAAATATCGGTCAGTCCGTTCACTCGCGTGGCATACCGCGCGATCGGCGCATCGAACCATCCGCAGCGCCGCGAGCGACCCGTCGTCACGCCGACCTCGCCACCGATCTGCTGCAGGCGCTCCCCATCGGCGTCGAACAACTCGGTCGGGAACGGACCGGACCCGACACGGGTGGTGTAGGCCTTCATGATTCCGATCACATGGGTCAATCGCGTCGGGCCGATACCACTGCCGGTGCAGGCACCACCGGCGGTCGGATTGGATGATGTGACGAACGGATAGGTTCCGTGGTCGACGTCGAGTAGCGTGCCCTGGCCGCCCTCCAGCAACACGGTGGCACCGTTGTCGAGCGCGTCGTTGAGAATCAACGCTGTATCAGCGACGTAAGGGCGCAGTCGTTCGGCGAATACGAGCAGTTCCTCGGTGATCACATCGACATCCAGCGCGCGCCGATTGAACACCTTCACCAGGACCTGGTTCTTCGATTCGAGGGAGCCTTCGACCTTCTGGCGCAGGATGGACGGGTCGAACAGATCCTGCACCCGGATCCCCAGCCGGCCGACTTTGTCACCGTAGGTGGGACCGATACCGCGACCGGTCGTGCCGATCTTCGCGTTGCCGAGGAACCGTTCGGTGACCTTGTCCAACGTGACGTGATACGGCGTGATGAGGTGTGCGTTGGCGCTCACGAGCAAACGAGATGTGTCGACCCCCCGTGCTTCGAGCCCGGCCATCTCGTCGAAGAGAACCTGCGGGTCGACGACGACACCGTTACCGATCACCGGAATCACACCCGGGGACAGGATGCCGCTGGGCAACAGGTGCAGGGCGTAACTCGCATCGCCGATGACGACCGTGTGGCCCGCGTTGTTCCCACCCTGGTAGCGCACCACGTAATCGACACGATCACCGAGCAGGTCGGTGGCCTTGCCTTTGCCCTCATCACCCCACTGGGCACCGAGCAGTGCGATGGCCGGCATGGTGAACCCCTCTTGCGCTGGTGCGGTGTCCCCCTGGCCGCAGCATTACCGCCCCGGTTGTCACGGAGAACGTTGACGCTGCAGGCTATCGGACCACCGACTGTGCCAAGTGACTTCCCAGCGCCTGCCCGCTCACCCAGGCTGATTCGGTACGCGGACCATCCGCCCATGCGTCCCCGGCCAGACCGATCCCGTCCACCCAGCCGAACTCCTCGACGCGCGCGGTGAGCGGTCGCGCATGAGTCCACCGCTTCACGGTGAACCAGGACGGATCACCGGTCGGGCGCAACACACTGTTCAGCGCAGCGAGCATCGCCGGCGCAGCTCCCAGCGGCTCCGCCAGATGCCCGGCTGCCACCGTCGCCGTGGAATGCGCGACGAGTACGGGAGCATCGTCGCCTCGGCGGCGACCATCATGGGCGATGAACGTCAGCACGGCATCGTCGTTGACGAAGAGGCCGTCGAAGTCCTGCCAGCACATGTCGTCGAACACGGTCGTCAGCGACATCACCGGTTCCCACACCGGACCACCCTCGAGAAGTGCCCGCGTATCCGCGACAGAATCGTCAACGAGCAGCGACAGCGCCTGGGGGTCGGGAACGCAGATCGCCACTGCCGCGTATTCCTCGTCGGCCACGATCACCCGATCTCCCTCCCGACGAATCGGCGGCACATCGATCGGATGGCGGACATCGACGAGATCGTCGGGCAGGAGTCCAGCCAGATCCTCCACCACCGATCGCAAACCCTGCGGGGTGGCATAACGCATCGGCCCGAGTTTCGGTCCGATCACGCCCCGGGAATCGGCGATGTGGAAGGTATCGGTCCACGGTCGCACGACCCCGCGCTCGATCAGACCGTCGACGACCTCGACGAAACGTTGATCCCGAGCGGTGAAGTACGCGGCACCGACATCGACGACGCGACCATCGTGCGGCGTACCTGTTCCGCGCAAAGTCTGGGTAGCGAGCCGGCCACCTATCCGATGACCGCGATCGAAGACCCGCACCGGGATCCCCGCCGCCGATAACGCCCCAGCACAGGCGATCCCGCTGATGCCACCGCCGATGACGGCGACCCGACGACTCACCGATCAGCCAGACAGGGCTTGTGCCGCTGCCGGATCGCAATCGGCGAGGAACGTCGCGCACCGTTGCGCTTCATCGGTCTCGTTGATCGCCGCCGCAGCCCGCTGCAGGGCGAATAGGCAGCGCAGGAATCCCCGATTAGGTTCGTGCTGCCAGGGCACCGGGCCGAAACCCTTCCACCCATTGCGCCGCAGAGCATCGAGACCTCGGTGATAGCCGACACGGGCGAAGGCATACGACTCCATGATGCGCCCGTCTTTCCACGCCGCATCCGCAAGAACCGCCCAGGCCAGTGACGAGGTGGGATGGCGGCGAGCGACGTCGTAGGCATCAGCGCCTCCCTCGAGTTCGATGCGCGGTTCGACGTCATCGGGGAGCAGGGTGGGCGGTGGTCCATCCAGAAGGTTCTCGTGCAGGCTCAAGCCGATCTCCTCAGGTGATCGATGCGGTGTAGATCTCGTCGATGGCTGCGCTCAACGTCGCGGTGAACTCCTCATCGGACTGCTGGGCACTCAGTCCCTCAGACAGTGCGCGGGAGAAACTGGCGATCATGCCGTGGTTCGCAGCAAGAATGTCACAGGCCTCGTCACGGCTGTAGCCGCCGGACAGCGCAACGACTCGAAGCACCTTCGGGTGCTCGATGAGCGAGGTGTAGAAGTCGTTGTGGCTGGGCAGGGTGAGTTTGAAGATCACCTGCTGGCCATCCGGGATCGAATCAAGCCCGGCGGTGAGTCGCTCGTGCAGGATGTCTTCGATGGCAGCCTTGGTAGGCGAATGAATGTCGACCTCGGGTTCGAGGATCGGCACAAGCCCAGCACCGAGGATCTGCAGGCCGATCTCAAACTGCTGGTCCACGACTGCTGCCACACCGGAAGCGTTCGCATCCTTGATGACCGAGCGCATCTTCGTGCCGAACACACCCTTGCTCGCAGCTCGCGCCAGAAGTTCATCGAGTCCGGGCATCGGCTTCATCACCTGCGCACCGTCGACCTCGTCGGCCAACCCCTTGTCCACCTTCACGATGGGCACCACGCGCTTGACATCCCACAGGTACGCGGGAGTTGCCATGCCTTCGATGTCACGATCCATCGTCTGCTCGAACAAAATCGCCGCGACCACCTTGTCGCCAACGAACGCCGGATTGGTGATGATGCGCGTGCGCATGGCGTGCACGAGATCGAACATCTCGTCGTCGGTCGACCAAGCCGTATCCTCGATGCCATACAGGCGTAGGGCCTT
>JAGYOB010000133.1 GCA_018399515.1 Candidatus Nanopelagicales bacterium | reverse complement strand
ACGGACGAACCTCTGGTGTGCCAGTTGTCCTGCCAAGGGCACGGCTGGTTAGCTACGTTCGGAAGGGATAACCGCTGAAAGCATCTAAGCGGGAAGCCTGCTCCAAGATAAGGACTCCCACAGGGTTAACCTGGTAAGGCCCCCAGCTAGACGACTGGGTTGATAGGCCGGAGGTGGAAGCGCAGCAATGCGTGGAGCTGACCGGTACTAATAGGCCGAGGGCTTGCCCACACATACAAGCTTTGTGCTTCGCGTCCACTGTGCGGTTCCCGAGATTCGGTCGGGAAACCACCACATCTCAATAGAGTTTCGGCGGTCATGGCGAAGGGGAAACGCCCGGCTCCATTCCGAACCCGGAAGCTAAGCCCCTCAGCGCCGATGGTACTGCGCGGGAGACTGCGTGGGAGAGTAGGACGCCGCCGGACAATTATTCGCGAAGGCCGCTCCCGTACGGGGGCGGCCTTCGTCGTTGTCGATGTCTTCGAGAGGATGCACCGCATGTCCGGTGACCGAGCCCCGCGCCCCGATGGCGGTTCGCCGCGACGGGACAACAATCGCCCGTCGAAGCCACGATCAGATCGGTCGCGACCGGGACCGTCGAAGCCACGATCGGATCGATCGCGACCGGGACCGTCGAAGCCCGGTTCATCGAAGCCGGGTTCATCGCGGCCACGCTCTCCGGGTTCGGATCCTTCTCGTGAACGGTCCTCGACCACTCGATCACCTCAGGTACCGATCCCCGATATCCCCGACGACATCACCGGAGAAGAACTCGACCGGGGGACCATCGCCGAATTGCGCACCCTGCCTGAGGGAATGCGTGAAACCGTGGCGCGGTTGCTCGTTGCCACGGAGGCTTGTCTTGACGATGACCCCGAACAGGCGCTGCGGTACGCGCTGGCGGCGAAGTCGAAGGCTTCTCGAGTCGCGATGGTGCGCGAGGCGGTCGCTCTTGCCGCCTATGCCCAGGGTGACTACGCCCAATCGCTCGCGGAGTTTCGCGCCGTTCGTCGGATGACCGGCAGTGACGAGCACCTGGCGATGATGGCCGATTGTGAACGAGCACTGGGTCGTCCGCGCAAGGCCCTAGAGCTCGTTGCCTCGGTTCCCGAGGACCGGTTGAGCGCTGCCGCACGTGTCGAGGCCAGACTTGTCGCCGCTGGTGCCAGGCGTGACCTGGGACAATTGGATGCAGCAGCGGTCATTCTGGGCATCCCCGATCTGTCTTCCACCTCAACCGATGAGCACATCGGCCGACTGAGGTATGCCTATGCAGACATCCTGGCCGAACTCGGCCGTATTGAGGAAGCGCGTACGTGGTTCGCCAAGGTCGCCGATACAGAAGCGGACACCGATGCAGTCGACCGGCTCAACGAGCTGCGAGATTGAGCCTGATGCCGGTCAATACCCGGTGCGCGGGTTCAGACGGTTGACGTGGAGGCTTCGTCCTTCTCCTGTGCTGCAGCCTCGTTGGCGAGGATCAGGAAGGTCGGAGCCCACAGTCCGACGAAGATGCCGAAGCGCTCGGCATGGGCGGCATCCCCACGGAGTCGGCGAAGGTTCCAGATGGCGATCGATGCCGCGATGGAACCGATACCAAGCCCTTGCAGAACCGTTGAGTTGATGCCGATACCGCGAAGTTTGTGAACGAACATGATGCCTCCAGGGAAGTTTGGGGCGGTGCCTAATACCTGAACGGTATCCGTCATCACAGTCACCGGCCACCCAGAGCATGAGCCGTGCATGGTGTCGGCGTATCAGTGAGGAGCGGGACCGGTCGTCCTACCCCCGGTTTCACTTCGAGGCCGCATCCCAGGCCCGCCAGCAGTACCAGGCCGCGATGCTGCGATAGGGCTGCAGGTGATCGGCAGCGCTCACCAGAGCCTGCGATCCAGGGTCGCCGATACCACCGTGGACGACCTGCCATCCCTTGCGTACCCCGAGGTCTCCGGTAGGCCAAACGTCAAGTCGACCGAGATGGAAGATCAAGAACATGTGCACCGTCCATGGACCGATTCCCCACAGCGCCGTCAGTTGCTCGGAGACAACGTCATCATCGGCGCGGCTGGCGAGGTCGTCGAGGTCTATGTGACCGGAGGTGATCGCGTCGGTGAGGCCGAGGATCGTACGTGCCTTCGCGTTGCTCAGACCGATTTCCCGGAGGTCCTCCACCCGTAGCGCTGCCAATGCAGCCGGGTGCAAGTCAGTGCCTACCCTGCTGCGCAGCCGTTCGGTCAGTGTTCGCGCGATTGGGGTTGATAATTGTTGGGACACAATGGAAGTGACGAGAGCAGAATAGGGTGTTGCGTCGTCCTCGGACCGGCGCCCTAAAGTGCAGGGGCCTGCGGAATCGATGATCGACACGAACGCCGGGTCAGCCCGTCGCAGGTGTCTTTCAGCCGCCCCGACCTGCGCGGGAGTCGTCCGTCGTGAGGGTTTCGTCAAGAACTTCGCACCGAAGCCGCATCGCCGGACGTCGAGCCGGGTCCTTCCTTGGAATC
>JAGYOB010000132.1 GCA_018399515.1 Candidatus Nanopelagicales bacterium | reverse complement strand
ACTCCCTTCACCGTGCGCCGACCCAGACGGGTGACCCGGCCATCGGCGAGGACGACTTCGAGCCCGAGCACGGCATCCCGGGTGACGCCGTATTTGACACAGCACAGTCCGCCGGCGTTCGTGTTGACGTTTCCGCCGATCGAACAGAAATCCTTGCTCGCTGGATCTGGCGCGTACCACAGGCCGTAATCGGCCACGTGGTCTCGCAGCTCGGTATTGAAGATCCCCGGCTCGGTCTCGACATAGCCGTCAGAAGTATTGACGTCGATCACCGAGCGCATGCGTTCAACACACACGACGATGCCACCATCGATGGCATGTGACCCACCGGTTAGTCCCGAGCCTGCGCCTCGCGGCACCACCGGGATTCGATGCTGATGCGCGATACGCATCACGGCACTGACCTGGTCGGTCGATCGCGGGAAGATGACCGCCCGTGGCCAGCCGGCATGGGCGCCCGTCGATCGATCCTCCCGGTATGACCCCACAATGTCGACGTCTGTCACAACATCGACCGGGTCTACGACTTCGGCGCACTGTTCCAGAATGATTCGGTCAGTATCCATCAGCGCACGCACCCGTGGACGGCCGCCGCGATGGTGTCGATTGCGGCACTGGTTGCGGCCCAGGGCACCTGGCTGGGACGGTTGTTCACCATGACGGCGAACGCCTTCGTGGTGCCGTCCGCAGCCTTGGTCAACCCGGCGAGGGTCGTCACCGTCATCGGCAGACTCCCCGTCTTCGCAGCGATCTCGCCTCGCGCACACGACGCCGGTGGTGCCGCAAAACGACGAATCATCGTCCCGTTCACTCCGGCAACCGGCAGACTCGATCGAGCCGGCGCAAACCGTGGCTGAGTCTGTATCCGGCTGAGGACGTCAGTCAGCAACTGCGGAGTCAACCGATTGCGATAACTCAATCCACTGCCGTCGACGAAGGATGAACCACGAATATCGAAGCCATCGCGACGCAACACCGTTCGCGCCGAGCGTCGTGATCCGATCCAGTTCGCTGGCTTGCCCATCGATACAGCTACGTGGCGGAAGAGCACTTCGGCGATGTTGTTCTCACTAGGAGGCATCATCGTGGCAACCGCTTCAGCGACATCGTTGCCGCGGAAACGCGCCAGGCGTTGGCCCGAGGACTTGACATCGGCTCGTCGCCCCACGGTAGCCCTGACACCTCGGTTTTTCAGATGCGAGACGAAAACACGTGTCGCCGACAGTGACGTGTTCGTCGAATACGTTCCAATAACGCCTAGTCCCCGGACAGCCGACACGTACGTTGGCATGTCGCCGGGCTCCCATCCTGGTGCATTTCTGGGGACCGGGAAAATATCGTCGTCGAGGTCCACGACTACAGATGAGGTCACCTCGTTCCGGCGCAGGGCACGCGCTGTTCTCGTGGCCAGAAGACGCAGATCATTCGAGGTCAGCACAGGATCCCCGCCGCCATGCAGCACCAGTCGCCCCTGGTCTGAACGATAGACCGAGGTCGTGAATCGATGATCGGGTCCGAGTCGCCGCAGTGCGGCATACGCGGTGATGATCTTCATCGTCGAAGCCGGGATGAAGCCCGTGGCCGAGTCCACATCCGCGACATCGAACCCACCGGCGACGTCCCGAACATGCACACCCGTGTTCGACCCCAACGCTGGATCACCCACCAGCCGGTTCACCGAAGCAGCAATCGACCGGTCGGTTCCCGTGGTCGCCTGTGCGGGCACGCCCATGATTGACATGACCAGAGCCCAGGCCAGAAACACTCCCAAGCCTGCAACACCTGTCAACGACATCCCATGCCGTCGTTCCACTCTCTGCACCCCTCCATCATGACCGATGACCGACGGGTATCCGATCAGGATCCACACACGCCCGGCAGAGGACCGAGACTGCCCCTCCGGGATTCGAGTCGCTGAAACCTACGAAGGACCACGACGGACACATGACGCACTCCCGCATCGCCGGCGATGCTTCTGACCATGGTGTCCTCATTCGTCCGTGCACCTGTGCTGAACCGACAACCACCCTCGAGACTTCTGGTCGGGTTGGGTAGAAGCCCGAATTGCTTGCCTGGGAGCCCGAACATCAAGCGCGGGGGTTGCCGATTCATCGTGTCTGCCATCGCAGCAGCGGTGGCCGCATCCATCCTCGGCCTGGATCCACGCAATTACTTGCGAATATCGCCCCTACGACCCGGACCGATCCCGGCTGGCCTCGTGATACCCGCGGTGATGGATGCCCCTCACCCGTATGGAGCACCGAGACGAAAAGGAACGACCCCCGACGCCTCCTGGTTGTGGGCGACTCTCTCATTCGAGAGTCCCGGGTGAAATTGGATCGGATGTCCCAGGAGCGTGGCTGGATTCCCACGATTCGCTGCTGGGGGGCGAAGGGAACAGACTGGGGCCTGCAGCAGATCATCCGAGCCATGCAGTTGAAGCAACTCCCTCGAACAGTGGTGATGTCACTGGGAACAAACGACATCTGGTGGCTCGGCCTCGATTTCGGACGCGGCATCGATGCCATCATGGACAAGCTGGGATCACAGAGGCAGGTGTACTGGGTCAACCTTCATTTCGGACCACACGGCTATGACCGATTACCCGCACCGACGGCAGCGAACCGGTTGCTGCGGGCCAAGGCGAAGGAGTACTCAAACCTGACGATCGTCAATTTCGCCAGGGCTTTCAAGCAGGCTCAAGCCGCGGGTAAACCTGTCGGTTGGCTCGACGGTGTTCATCTGAACAAGGCTGGAAACCGCGTCCGCACCCAGG
>JAGYOB010000131.1 GCA_018399515.1 Candidatus Nanopelagicales bacterium | reverse complement strand
GCGCCGCTCATCGCATCGCCTGCTCCCCCATTGCCCGCTCCCCCACTGCCCGCTTCCCCACTGCCCGCTTCCCCAATGCCTATCGCATCCGTGATCGTCCTGCTGGATCCCTGCGTGCTCGATGATTCGGGCAGGTTCGCGGCCGGAGACATGCCTCTATTGTCGGGTGCCTGCACCAGATCGCCAGCCGAGATTTCCCGGCGCCCTCCCGATCAGGGGATCCGACCGCCGATTCCCGCGATTCCGCACCGGTGGCTCCAGGAATTGGGGATGGGCCGGCAGGGAAGTCCCCGAGGGGTGCCGACGGCCCACCGCAGGCCCTGTGATCGAGATCACCCATTCGAGTCGTAGATTGTTCAACATAAGGTATTGACCAACCCCTGACGCGATTCTAAAGTACGAGTTGACCCGCTTTTCGAGGAGGAAACCATGGCAGATGTCTCTCGGCTCCCCGGCCCCAACGCTGACGTATGGGACTGGCAACTGCTGGGTTCCTGCCGCGGTGAAGACCCCGCCGTGTTCTTCCACCCCGAGGGCGAGCGTGGCCCGGCCCGTGCGGCTCGTGAAGCAGCCGCCAAGGCGATCTGCGCGAGCTGCCCCGTGCGTATCCAGTGCGCCGAGCACTCGCTAGCGGTGCGCGAGCCCTACGGTGTCTGGGGCGGGCTCAGCGAGGACGATCGCGAGGCGATCTACCGGGGCAACCGCACCCGCCTGCCAGCCGCTGGCTGACCAGGGCCGGGTCCCCCTGCGCACCACCCTCAGCAATGAATCGAGGGCCGTTCATCCTCCGCGGATGACCGGCCCTCGATTCATTGCACCTGTGTCGCAAGAGGCGCTGAGCTGGGTCAGTGGCTGTGCCCGTGGTGGGAATGGCCGTGCGCCTCAGGCGCTTCCTCTTCGGGCTTATCGACCACGAGTACCTCGGTGGTCAACAGCATTCCGGCGATCGAGGCCGCGTTCGCCAGTGCCGAACGGGTGACCTTGACCGGATCGATGACACCGGCAGCGATGAGGTCGACGTATTCTCCGGTGGCGGCATTGAATCCCTGCCCCGCCGGAAGCTCGGCGACCTTGCTGACCACGACATAGCCCTGCTCACCGGCGTTATCAGCGATCCATCGCATCGGCTCCGACGCCGCCCGCCGCACGATCTGCGCTCCAGTCGCCTGATCACCGGTCAACGACAGTCCGTCAACAGCGAGCGCGGCGTGCACGAGTGCCGCGCCACCTCCGGCGACGATGCCTTCTTCAATGGCCGCTCGAGTCGCCGACACCGCATCTTCCACGCGGTGCTTCTTCTCCTTCAGTTCGACCTCGGTGTGTGCACCGACCTTGATCACGACGACGCCGCCGGAGAGCTTGGCCAGCCGCTCCTGCAACTTCTCGCGATCCCAATCGGAGTCGGTTCGCTCGATCTCGGATTTGATCTGGGCGACGCGATCGGTGACCGCATCTGCCGAGCCCCCACCGTCGATGATGGTGGTGGTGTCCTTGGTCACCACGACACGGCGGGCATGTCCGAGGACCTCGAGCCCGACCTGGTCGAGCTTCAAGCCCACCTCGGGGGAGACGACCTGTGCTCCGGTCAAGATCGCGATGTCCTGCTGGACCGCCTTGCGGCGATCACCGAATGCCGGAGCCTTGACCGCGCACGACGTGAAGATGCCGCGAATGCGATTGACGACCAGGGTCGACAACGCTTCCCCGTCGACGTCCTCGGCGATGATCATCAGCGGCTTGCCGGTCTGGGCGACCTTCTCCAGCAGCGGCAGCAGTTCGTTGACCGCGGAGATCTTGCCCTGAACGAGCAGGATGTGCGCGTCTTCGAGGACGGCTTCCATCCGCTCGGTGTCGGTGACGAAGTAGGGGCTGATGTAACCCTTGTCGAACTGCATGCCCTCGGTGAACTCCAACTCCATCTCCGCGATGGAGGACTCTTCGACCGAGATGACGCCGTCCTTGCCGACCTTGTCGAAAGCATCGGCGATGATCTCGCCAACCTCGCCATCCTGCGACGAAATCGTGGCGACCTGGGCGATCTCCGCTCGGCCATCGACATCGCGGGCGACCTCGGCGAGACGGTCGCTCATCGCGGTGACGGCAGCGTCGATGCCCCTCTTCAGAGCCATCGGGCTCGCACCTGCGGCAACCTGGCGAAGCCCCTCGTGCACCATCGCCTGGGCCAGCACGGTCGCCGTGGTCGTTCCATCACCGGCGATGTCGTTGGTCTTGGTTGCGACCTCCTTGACCAACTGGGCGCCGAGGTTCTCATACGGGTCGTCCAATTCGATCTCGCGAGCGATGGTCACGCCATCGTTGGTGATCGTGGGCGAGCCCCACTTCTTGTCGATCACGACATTGCGGCCCTTGGGGCCGAGGGTCACCTTGACGGTGTCAGCGAGGGCGTTGACGCCACGTTCGAGGCTGCGCCGGGCCGACTCGTCGAACTCCAGAATCTTGGGCATGGTCCTTCACTTTCCCGTTGGTGTGCACGCTCATGCGCGCAACTGGGGCGAACGGTTGTTTCGGGGCGGGGACGAGGTCCCCGATTCGCCGGCAGCGCGCCGGGCCCTCATCGGACCCGGCGCGCGCTCGACATGGTGCTCGCGTGAACGCGAGCGGGGGATCACTTCTCGATGACGGCGAGCACGTCGCGCGCTGAGAGGATCAGGTACTCCTCGTTGTTGTACTTCACCTCGGTGCCGCCGTACTTGGAGTAGATGACGGTGTCACCGACATTGATATCGAGCGGGATGCGCTTATCGCCATCCTCGTCGAATCGGCCGGGGCCGACCGCTAGGACCTTGCCCTCCTGGGGCTTCTCCTTGGCGGTGTCGGGGATGACCAGGCCCGAGGCCGTGGTCTGCTCGGCTTCGAGGGTCTGCACGAGGATGCGATCCTCGAGGGGCTTGATGGAGACGGACACGATGTATTCATCCTCCGATATGTGCACGGATGGTCGGTTGGGTAGTCAGTCGCCCCGTCGTCGCGGTGCCGGTGCAACCGTGCCCTTCCCGCCGGTATCGCTGGCCCCTGAGGAACTAGCAGTCACAGGCGGAGAGTGCCAAGGCAACGGTAGCCGGCGACTAGCACTCCGTCAACTTGAGTGCCAACGACGCGATATCGGCCGGCTCCACGCAGCAGCAGCCACCGATCAGGCGAGCTCCGGCGGCGACCCAATCCGTTGCGGGCCACCCTCCACTTGCTGATCCGGATTCGACCCGACCCCCGCGATCCACCGGATCGCTCCAGGTCTCGGTGTCGGGCAGCCAGACGCGCCCGGCATTGGGGTAGGCCACGAGGGGCATTCCGGCGGGCAGGTCGGTGGCGCCCGCCATGCGCCCCAACAACCCGGTGACCAGATGCGGGGCAACACAGTTGACCCCGATCGCGGCCACAGATGGTGCCTGCACCGCAGCACTGACCGCCTCGCCTATGGGTTGCCCGGCCCAGGTTCGCTCCTCGTCGCCGCAGCTGAAACTCAGCCAGGCCGGCAGATCCGGATAGTCGGCCAGCACCTGCGCGATGGCCACCGCCTCTTCGGCATCCGGGATCGTCTCCACTGCCAGCAGGTCGGGATCCGCATCGGCGAGGATCGCGATTCGTTCACCGTGGAAATCCACCAGCGCCTCGTGCGAGAGTCGGTAGCGGCCGCGGTATTCGCCACCGTCGTGCGTGATGGCTCCGTAGGGGCCGATGCTGGCCGCCACCAGGACCCCCGATGACGCACCGGCTCGCCGCTGCGCTGCCTCCCGGGCGACCTCGACGCTGCGTCTGAGGGCTGCATCGGCCTGCGCGGCAGTGCGCCCCTGAGCCACGAAACCCGTCCGCGACACCTGGTAGCTAGCCGTGATGACGATCCTCGCTCCCGCCTCGATGAAGTCCGCGTGGGCGAGGACGATGGACTCGGGGTCATCGGCCAGAATGCGCCCCGACCACAGCGGCCCGGAGATGTCCGCACCGCGCGCTTCTAAGCGAGTGGCCAAGCCCCCATCGATCGCGACCGGGCCCCCTGCGATCACACCCGCGAAGGCTTCGAATCGCGAGGAGGAACCCGGCGAACGCAGGCTCAGAGATAATCCTCGAGGGGTGCCGGGGTCAGTCCGTTGGCCTTGCCGATGTCCAGGATCATCTGCAGGCCCTCGGCGAACTTCGGGTCCCAGAAGTGGAAAAGCACGATGTCGCCGGGCTGCAGGGTCGTGCCGGGGTTATAGGACACGTTGCCGTTGTCGACCACCGCGCTCCACATAACGATCCGGTTCACCCCGCAGCTCGCTGCAGCCCCTTCGACGGAGGAGGGATCAGCCCCCGAGAAGTACGGCTCGCCGTACGGCGGACGCATCATCCAGGGAGTATCACCGAACTGCGCGGCCAACCGCTCCTGGGCGGTGCAGATCTCGAAGTAGGGGTCGGCGCCAGCCCTGTTGAAGAACGGATGGGTGACCGTGTGGTTCTGGATCGAACCACCGAAGGACGTCACCTCGTCGAAGTAATCGCCGTCGTCGCCGACGTAGTTCGTGGTGAGGAACGCGGTGATCGGGATGTCGTTATCTCGCACCAACTGCAGGGCGGCATCGGCGACAGCCTGATCGCGAAGGTTGTCATCGACGGTGATGAAGAACACCGGGTCATCGGTTTCCACGCGCCACACGACGTCGAGGGCGGGGTTGGCCCGGTTGGCCTCACTGCGCCCCGAACGTCCGGTGGTCGACGCCGCGGTCGACGTTTCGGTCTCGCTGGCAGCGGCGGAGGGTTCAGCTGCGGGCTGACCGATCGGTTCGGTCGCCGGGTCAGGGGTCGCCGGGTCAGGGGTGAGGTCCGGCGTCGCGGTCACCACCTCGGCGACCGGGCTGGTGTCGACCGTGGCCGCGTCAGAGGAACCCGACGCGGGCGCCCACAGGGCGAAGGCGAAGGCCAGGGCCACCAGTCCCAGCGGGATACCCAAAACGAGGACGGCTGCCCGTCCCCATGATGTGCGCGGTGCGCCCGGACCGGCATGACTCACGAGATAAGGGTAACCCGCGATCGCCCACGAACCGGTATCCAGCCACGCCACCCCCATCCCCTTTGCGTCTTGGTTACCTAAATGGTCATGTCCCGGTGGGGGATGGGAGGGGGTGGGATGGGAGGGGGTCAGGTCAGGTCAGGTCAAAGCGGCTCAGCGCAGGGTGATCTCGGTGACCGGAAGTGAGGAATCGGCAGGCAGGCCCAGATTCGAAGTCGGCCGGCCCCGTTCGACGAGGGCCGCACCCAGCGAGGCGACCATCGCCCCGTTATCGGTGCACAGGCGCGGCGGCGGGATCCGCACCTCGATCCCGTGAGCGTCGGCCCGCTGCTCGACCAGAGCCCGCAGTCGGGAATTGGCCGCCACCCCACCCCCGACGATGAGGTGTTCGATGCCCTCATCCCGGCAGGCGCGGATGGCCTTGGCGCTCAAGACATCGACCACCGCCTCCTGGAACGACGCGGCGACGTCGGCCACCACCACCGGTTCGCCCGCCTGCTCGCGCGCGCGTATCCAGCGCGACACCGCGGTCTTGACCCCGGAGAAGGAGAAGTCGTGTCGATGCTGGTCAGCATCACCAGGGTGGGTCAGCCCTCGAGGGAAATCGATCGATGCCCGATCGCCGTCACGTGCCTGCACGTCGATGGCCGGCCCACCGGGAAACGGCAAACCCAACAGCCGCGCAACCTTGTCGAAGGCTTCTCCGGCGGCATCGTCGAGGGTCTGTCCCAACGGTGTGACGTCCGCGGTGACATCGTCAACGCGTAGCAGCGATGTGTGTCCGCCGGACACCAGCAACGCCACCGCCGGTTGCGGCAACTCGCCGTGGACGAGCCGGTCGACAGCGACGTGCGCGGCGAGATGGTTCACGCCGTACAGCGGACGCTGCAGCGCCAGAGCCAGCCCCTGGGCCGCCGAGACCCCGACGAGAAGCGCGCCGACCAGCCCCGGCCCAGCCGTCACCGCGATCGCATCGACATCGCTCCATTCCAGTCCCGCCTGCTCGCGCGCGGAGGCCAGGGTCGCGGCGAGCGCTTCCACATGAGCCCGTGAAGCGACCTCAGGAACGACACCTCCGAACCGCGCATGTTCGTCGACACTCGAGGCGACGACATCGCTGAGCAACTCGCGGCCCCGCACGAAGGCTACGGCCGTCTCGTCGCAGGAAGTCTCGATGCCGACAACGATCGACGTCTGGTTGGGCTTGGCGGTCATGACGCATCCACCGCGAGCATCGGAATCGGACGCAACCGCATGATGAGCGCATCCTCCCCGGGCCCGTAGTACGACGTGCGACGCGCGATCACTTCGAATCCGAGGCCTTCGTACAACTGCAGGGCTCGATCGTTGTCCGCGCGCACTTCGAGCAGGATCTGGGCGCAGTCAGCCTCGGCAGCATCGGCGATCAGCAACTCGACGAGCCGGCGGGCCCACCCGCGCCCTTGCAACGAAGGTGCGACCGCAACCGTCTGCACATCAGCGTCGGGTGGCAGCAGATTAATCCCCGCATATCCGACGACAACGCCATCACCCGTAGCACCCTGACCATCAGCACCGAACTGCTCATCGGAGACGACGACGTAGTACCTGCGCTGCTCCCGCGCCAGTTCCGACCACATCTGCGCAGCACTCCATGCGGTCGAATCGAACAGCTGCTTTTCCCACACCATCACCTGCTCGATGTGCCACCAGCGCATTGGCCTGACCTCGATCATGAGCGACGATCCTGACCTGTCACCGTCGTTGATGCGTCGGCAGTTGATACGGCATCCGGCGCGCGCAGGTACAGCGGTCGCGCAGGAAGTAGCACCCGGCCACCCCGTGCGTGTTCGGCCAGCAGATGCGCGGTGGTGTCACCGCGGGCTGTCGCGGGATCGAGATCGATGTCCAGATCCGCCTGATTGGGCCAGTCCTCCCCCGAATCCCGCCGAGATTCGACGATGGCCGCGAGATCCGCCGCGTCCGGATGACTCGGTCCACGTCGGTGCGCCAGAGCATCCCCGATGAGCGCATCCACCGCATCACCGGCGACGGCGAGATCCCCAGAGAGGAGCAGATGGCGTGCATCCTCGTTGGGTAGTGCGATCGGTCCGGAAACTCGTTGCCCGCTCGTGTCATACGTTGAGACGAAAGTCTCTGCACGTCGAGCGGTCGTAGCGACGATCAGCCCCTGTCCATCGGTCACCGCCGAAGCGGGCGTCGATGGGTGGGGGAATCCCAGCACCGCGTGCGCGATCACATCATGTGTGCCGACGCCGACGACAGGTCGATCGAGCGCGACACCCATCGAGATCGCCATGGCGATTCCGACCCGCAATCCGGTGAACGGTCCCGGTCCGACACCGCAGGCGACCACCTCGATGTCTTTCGGTTCGAGCCCTGATTCGACGAGGACGTCGGCGATCATCGGCGCCAGCGACTCCACATGGCCGTGCGCATCGACACTGCGGCGAGAAACGACTGATTCCGGCGCGCTGATCGCCACCGAGGTAGCGGCAGTGGCGGTGTCGATTGCGAGGACGATCACGCGGCTAGTCAAGCACTCGCGCAGCGGGTCAATGCTTCGACATCCGCTGGGGCCCATCGCGGGCCGATCGGGCGCAGGATCACCTGTCGTGCCAGCGGGTCATCGTCGACCTCGAGCATGTCGATGTGCAATCTGCTGACCGAAAGGTGCTCGACTCGATCGGCACCCCACTCGACCACCGTGATCGCGGCATCCGCGCCATCAAGCAGGTCCAGATCGTCGATCTCAGCGCGCGAACCCAACCGGTAGGCATCGACGTGGATCAATGCTGTTCCACCTTCTGGATGCGGGTGTCGCCGTGCCACGACGAAAGTCGGACTCGTCACCGCTCCCCGCACTCCTAGCCCCGCACCGAGACCGCGGGTCAAGGTCGTCTTGCCAGCGCCAAGGTCACCATTCAAGACGAGCAGATCCCCCGGGCGACACGCGAGGGCCAGACATCGACCGAGGGCTTCGGTCGCTGCCGGACCGGTCAGCGTCACCTCGATGACCGTTGCATCGTGCGGTGTGTCGTCGATGCCGCTCACGGCGTCGAACCGATCACGGTGTCACTCCGAGACCGCTAACGTGCCGTGAACCGAACACCTGCTTCGTGAAGTCCACCAGCGCGGTGTCGACCGCCTCCGGTGACTCGAGGGTCAGCATGTGGCCCACCCCGTCGAGGATGATCAAGGTGGAGTCGTCGATCGCTTCGTGCAAGCGGCGCGAATGGCTTGCCGGCGTGAGCTGATCGGCATCGCCGACGATGATCAGGGTCGGGATCCGCGACAGTGGACCGAGGGCCTCGCGACGATCGTGCCGCCCGATATCACCGAGCAGATCGGCCACGACCGGCAACGGCGTTGTCGCCAGCAGATGGGTCACGAGGGAGGCGCCCTGGACTGGTGCGGTCTCGCCGAAGGCGTAGGTCCTGGTGAGGATGTGGCTGAGATCGCTCCCAGAATCGCGGATGCGCAGCACCAGGTTGGCCAACCAATCCCGTTCGACGACGGTGCCGATGACCGGTGTCAGCCGATGAGCAAGTTGCGCGAATGGTCGAGGAAGCCCCAGCGTCACCGTGCCGATCTCGCCGGCCGAGGTCGCGAGCAGGCCGACACCGATGATGCGCTCGCCGAACCAGTCGGGTCGCTGTTCGGCGAGCGCCATGATGGTCATTCCACCCATCGAATGGCCTACGACAATCACCGGTTCACCATCGGTGCAGTGCTCGATCACGGTCGCAAGGTCGTGGCCTAAGCGGTCGATCGTGATTTGCGTTCCGGATCGGTGGGCTTCGACGGATCGAGCGTGACCGCGGTGGTCGTAACTGACCACCCGAGCCACCCTCAGCAACGCGTGACGCTGATGATCCCAGGTCGTCAGGTCGAGGGCGAAGCCATGCACCAACACAACCGTGGGGCCACCGGGGTGCCAGCCTTGCGGGGTGTCGACGCGGGCGTGCAGAACCGCACCGTCATCGGCGATCACGCGCTTGATCGACGTCCCGTGGGCGATCCGCGGTTCTTCGGGAACCGGTTCCTCGACCAGCCGGTTACGAGTCCACAGCCGTTCGGCCACCACCCCGAGTGCCGCACCGGCAGCGACCGCTGCCAGAGCGGGTAGACCGCCCGAAACCTTTCCCCTCGACCCGGATGCGCTCGTCATCCTCGACCCACCTCACCCACGTAGCGACGAGGAACTCGCGGCCCGATCCGCGTGACGATCTCGTAGCCGATGGTGCCGGCCCATTCGGCCCATTCCTCAGCGGTCGGCTCCCCGCGATCGCCCGGACCGAACACGATGACCTCTGTTCCCGCCGATGCATCCACACCGCTGACATCAACCACGCACTGATCCATCGCGATCCGTCCGAGTACCGCGCAGCGACGACCAGCGATCCACACCGATGGGGTCACGGCGGTGCGGGGTAGTCCATCGGCGTACCCCAGAGGAACCAACCCCACCGTCGTCTCACGATCCGCGATCCACTGGTGGCCGTAAGACACCCCCTGGCCGGCGGGAATCTGCTTGACCTGAGCGAGCCGCGCGTGCAGGGTCATCGCGGGACGAAGCCCGAGATCATTCGGCTCGCCCAGGACTCGACCGGGGGTGATCCCGTAAGTGGCGATTCCGCATCGGACCATCGTGTGCTCGAACCCGCGAGTGCGTGCCGCACCGCTGAGTACCGCTCCGGAATTACCCAGGTGTCGCCATGTCGGATTGAGTCCGGCTCGCTGCACTACGCGCAGCGCATCAGCGAAAGTCTGCGCCTGCACATCGGTGATCTCAGCGTTCGGATCCTCACCGGACACCAGATGCGACCACACGCCATCAACGAAGACGGTGCCGTCCGCTTGCGCCTGTGCTGCTGCATCTACCAGATCGGTCCAGTCCATCGCACTCGCCCCACCACGCGACAGCCCGGTATCGATCTTAAGGTGGATGCGCGCGGTGACCCCGTGCTTTAAAGCGGCATCGATGACGTGACTGAGCGCCCAAGGTGTAGAGATTCCCAGATCGACGTGCTGTTCGACACAGGCGTCGATGCTGCTCTGATCGGGTGTCGCCAGCCACGCCAGAACTCGACCGGTGTCTGCGTGTTCTCGCAGTTCGAGTGCTTCTTCGGGAAGGGCCACACCCAACCAATCGATGCCCATGCGTCGAGCGTGCGCAGCAACTCTCACCATGCCGTGGCCATACGCATCGGCCTTGACCACGACGAGAACCTCGGCGGTGGTCATCGACCGCAGGTGTTCGATGTTGTGCGCAATCGCACCGAGGTCGACCACTGCTTGAGCCCGCAGCACTTCGGGAGTCGAGGATGCATCCGTTGGAAGCGTCATGGCACCATCACCCTCGACGCACTCTGGCGATCGCAGCGGGCAGACAGTCAGCTATGTCACTCGCGGTCACCGGTCGGCCTGAACTACCAGCCAGGCGTCCCGCCAAACCATGGATGCCCACGGCAGCTGCAGCGATTCGCCCTGCCAGCGACACCGACATCGTCCCTTGGCGGGCCTGCCCGGCCGCGAGCATTCCCGAGACCAAGCCGGTCAGTACATCACCGCTACCGGCGGTTCCCAATTCCGCCGAGCCGAACGTGTCGATCCAGGCGTCGCCCTCCGGGGTGGCGATCACAGTGCCCGGTCCTTTGAGCACAACCACACAACCCAAGGTCTGCGCCGCGTGACGCGTCGCGGCTAATCGATCATCACCGATACTGAAGCCCAGTGCCGCGAATTCCCCTTCATGCGGGGTGATCACACTGATCAGCCGTGAATTCTGTCGGCCGGTGAGCGGACTGACATCTTTGGCCAGCAGGCGCAATGCATCAGCATCCACGACGACGGGAACGGGTAGTTCGAGGATCTCGCCAAGCAGGTGTTGAGCGGCATCGTCGGTGCCCCATCCGGGCCCGACCGCGAAACCGGTGACCCGGCGGTCGTCACGTACCTCTTCGAGTTCACCCGCTGCAACAACATCAGGAAACCGCGCAGCGATGCTGTCAGTCAGGCTGGTGGTGCGGTTCAGAAACCGCACCATGCCGACTCCGGAGTATCGCGCACCATCGACGGCGAGGTAGGCCGCACCTGGATATGCGGCGCTTCCCGCAGCAATGCACACAACCCCACGGGAGTACTTGTAGTCCGCATCCGTCGGTTCTCCAACGGACAGTGCCAGATCGAGCTCGTCAAGAATCTGACTCTGTGCAGCAGGAAGGTAGTCAGTGAGTCCGATATCAACGACATGCACCGCACCGACGAAGAACCGACCCGGGGCGAGCACAAGCCCCGGTTTCCTACATCCGAAGGTGACCGTCATATCCGCATCGATGCATGCCGTGGAATTCCCGACATGACCGGTGTCGGCATCGACTCCGCTGGGAACATCCACGGCCACGACTAGCCCGGGACTGGCAGCAGCTGCTGCGGCAACCTCAGCGACACGTTCGCGCAGTGGACCTCTGCCTCCGATTCCGGTGATCCCATCGACGATCACATCAGCTTCACCCAGCACAGCCGCTAACGATTCCTCATCGAGATCACCGACGGCAGCCATGCGACCGCCCCTGCGTTGGAAGGCTCGCATCGCTTCTTCGTGCCACTGGTCAGCGCACGTGATCGCGAGTACTCCCGCTCCGCGGCCGACGAGTCCGCCTGCCGCCCACAGCGCATCACCACCGTTGTTACCCGATCCGACCAGGATCACGATCGCCGAACCCCGAACCCGACCGCCCAACTGCGTGAGCGTTCTGGCGATGAACGATTCCAGTCCCCTGGCCGCCCGCTGCATCAACGCTCCCTCGGGCAGTTCGGCCATGAGCGCCTGCTCGGCCGCACGGACGGTCGCGACATCGAAGACACCGGTGCTCATGACATCCGATCCTCGCCCATCGGCTGACTCGCACGACGATCAGGCCCCTCGGCGAGAACTTGAGCTATGGCGTACGCACCGTCATGCGTGAGTGACAGATGCCAGCGATCGATTCCGGCATCGGTCGCCGCGGCGTAGACCGTTCCTATTATCCGGAGCATCGGTCGACCATCCTCGCCGGACAGCACCTGGCAGTCATGCCATGCCAATCCCGGCGGCGCACCCAACGCTTTGGCCACCGCTTCCTTTGCGGCGAATCGTGCGGCCAGGGAACTCGCTGACAGCAGTTCCCCCGCACCCCGATGCGATTCCTCCGGCGTGAACAACCTATCGATCAGCCGGGGCCGGCGCGTGACCATCGCGGAGAACCGCGGGACGTGCACCGCGTCGATGCCAGTGGCGATGATCACGAGGGCGGAAACGACTTCACTCGACGGTGACCGACTTGGCCAGGTTGCGCGGCTGATCGACGTCATGGCCCTTGACGGTGGCCATGGCGCAGGCGAAGACCTGTAGGGGAACGGTTGTGACAAGCGGCTGCATCAGCGTTGGAACGGCCGGAACCCGAATGATGTGGTCGGCGAAAGGCACGATGGAGTCATCGCCCTCTTCGGCGATGATGATCGTGCTGGCACCGCGAGCGCGCACCTCCTGGATATTGCTGATGACCTTGTCGTGCAATACCGCGCGACCACGAGGCGATGGAACGATGCACACCACGGGGATACCCGGTTCGATCAGCGCGATGGGACCGTGCTTGAGTTCGCCGGCGGCAAAACCTTCCGCGTGCATGTAGGCGAGTTCCTTGAGTTTGAGAGCACCCTCGAGAGCCACGGGGAAACCAACATGGCGGCCGATGAACAGCACCGAGCGCGCATCGGCCAGCTCACGGGCCAGCTCCTGGACCCCCTCGGATGTATCGAGCACGAGGTCCACCGCCTGCGGCATATCGGAAAGATCACGCAGGACCGCTGCGATCTCGTCGCCGAACATGTTCCCGCGGACCTGGGCGAGGTAGAGGCCGATGAGGTAAGCCGCGATGATCTGGGTGAGGAACGCCTTCGTGGAAGCCACCGCGATCTCTGGGCCCGCGTAGGTGTAGAGCACACCGTCGGATTCGCGCGGGATCGTCGATCCGACGGTGTTGCAGATCGCCAGCGCACGAGACCCCTGTTCGCGTGCATAGCGCAGGGCCATGAGAGTGTCCATCGTCTCACCTGATTGGGAGATCGCGATCGTGAGCATGCGCGAATCGACGATGGGATCGCGGTACCGGAACTCACTGGCCAGTTCGACGTCCACGGGGATCCGAGTCCAGTGCTCGATCGCATACTTGGCGACCAAGCCTGCGTGGTAGGCGGTGCCGCACGCGATAATGAGAACCTTGTCCACCTCACGCAGTTCGGCATCGGTCAATCGCATTTCGTCGAGGTGTAAACGCCCATCACGATCGACCCGCCCACGCAGCGAATCAGCGACGGCCTTGGGCTGCTCGGCGATCTCCTTCAACATGAACAGGTCATAGCCGCCCTTTTCGGCTGCCGCAGCATCCCAGGTGATCGTGAAGGGTTTCGCCTCCACGAGTTGCCC
>JAGYOB010000130.1 GCA_018399515.1 Candidatus Nanopelagicales bacterium | reverse complement strand
GATGACGACGTCAGGTTTGACCTCCCCGATGCGCTGCAGAACCTCGTTGCCGTCCTGGCACTCACCGACAACGTTGAATCGGGGGTCGACGGCCAGAAGGCTGCGAAGCCCCTGACGGATGATCTCCTGATCGTCCACGATCAGCACACGTGTCATCGGGGAATCCTCGCGCGCAGCACCCACATCCGACCCGGAGCATCCACCGACGCCTGCAGGCTTCCGCCGACGGAGGCGAGTCGATCACGCATCCCCTCCAGTCCACTTCCCTCGTTAGCGTGAACGGAAGCAGTACTCATCGGATTCGTGATCGTGACGATCGCGCAATCGTCCTCATAGTCGAGCCGGAGGTCGATAGGCCCCTGGCCGTGACGCACCGCGTTGGTCAATCCCTCTTGGACCACTCGATATGCCGTGATGGCGGAGGCGGCCGGCATCTGAGGTGTCTGCGCTGGTTCGCTGAAACTGATCTGGGCACCCGCCCTGCGCAGATCAGACACCAACGTGGGGATGTGCTCGGTGCCGACGGTCGGCGTTGAAGGTGCGGGATCGTCGGCTCGCATCAGGCGAACAAGGTTGCGGATGTCGTCCAGGGAACGGCGCCCATGCAGTTCAGCCTGTTCCAATGATGCGACCGCTCCCTCGGGGTTGCTGCGCACTGCCATTCGCGCAGCGGTGGTGTGCAACAAACTCGCCGAGAGAGTGTGGCCGACCACATCATGGATGTCGGC
This sequence comes from Candidatus Nanopelagicales bacterium, assembly GCA_018399515.1. Taxonomy (GTDB): domain Bacteria; phylum Actinomycetota; class Actinomycetes; order S36-B12; family S36-B12; genus M55B157. Next base: position 780 of record JAGYOB010000130.1, on the reverse strand, counting down.
AGCGAGCTGCCGCTGCTGCTCATAATTCGCAATGCGCTCCGATTCGACCTCCGCACGCGTGCGTTCAGAAACGACGAAGATGAAGACGATGATGATGGACAACAACCCGAGGGTGACTGAGGAGACTCGAACCTCGAACACATTCGAGTTCATACCGATACTGAGAAAGGTCAAGGTGACAGCCATCGGTACTGCCACCCCGACAATGCTCCGGTAGTCGCTCGCTGTTCGTGTCATCTGTGTCAGCGACCACGTCAACGCCGCGCCACCAACCAGGGTGGTGACGATTCCAATTGGCAGGCTGACACGCCACAGCGCAGTGCCGACGGCCCAGGTGACCAGGCCGATAGGGATCAACCCCACGAGAATCCCCAGCGGCAGCGATGGACCCCGCAGCTGGGACTCACGACCGCTGGCCATACAGGCATCCTCTCAAACCAATCCGCCTCCCTCATCCCCTCGCAGGTGGATGGGCATCCACCTGACGGATGACGCAGTCCACCCAGGGAACCGACGACACCGGCGCGCCAGATCCGCAGGCTGGATTCGTGACCGGGAAGTTCCCGGACGAGGCACACGAATCAGCGAAGGAGTCTGACGATGGCAATGTCAGCGCAGGGTCGCAGGGGTTTGAAGCAAGTGGGGATCGGCTTGACCGGGGTTGCCATCGGGGCACTCATCGGCGCCACCACCGGCATGTGGTGGATGATGGGAGTCCTCGGTGGCGTATTCGGCGGCTTGTCATTCCTGGTCATTAAGGAATCAGGGAAGTGAACACCG
>JAGYOB010000129.1 GCA_018399515.1 Candidatus Nanopelagicales bacterium | reverse complement strand
GCGGTCGCCGTGGCCAACGCCGCCGCTGCCCTCGCGGCAGCGGCGTCTGCGGGGCTGGGGGTCGATGCCGGTCAGACGCGATCGGCAGACGCCGCAGAGACCTGGCCGAGCCTGATTGCCGCGCAACTTCCGCGTGCTCAGCATGCGGTGTCGTCCGGAGCAGCCGGGGAACTGGCGAACCGCTGGATTCAGCGCGTGCGGGACATGGTCGAATCGGGCGGCCCAGCCCAGTGACGTCGCCGCGGTGGACGGGGTGATCGCTGGGTTGGCCGGGGGTCGTCATCGGGGGACAGCCCGGTGCGAACCTGGGCGCGGATCGTGCGCACCGTTGACAGCAGTTCTCCCCCGAGATGGGCGGGCAGGTGCAGCGGGGCGTCAGCACGAGCCAGGCGGGCTCCCGGCTCGGTGAGCCATCGCCACACCAGCCGCGATTCTTCGATCAGGCCACTCGGTCGTGCAATGGGGATGCGAGGTGCCACTGGTGCGTCCTCGCAGATGGCATAGAGCGCGTTGAGCACCTCGCGGGGATCGTGACCGGGTTCTGCGACACCGGCTGCAACCAAGCGACCCTCGTGGATGACATGCAGCGTCCAGGTGCCGTTATCCAGGCGTGCCGCGCCGATCGTCCCGGCTTGCACCAGGGCTTCTAAGATGGCGGTGCGTTCGATTCCCTGCAGCGCAGCCTCGAGCCGATCACGCCATTCCCGAGCCCGTTCGAACCGAGTCGCCTCGTTCAACGGATGTATCCGATCAGCAACGGCGGCGATCAGTTCGCGCGTATCGCCACCCATGGCCAGTGCGATCGCATCGGCGGCCCGGACCTCGACAGGCGTCAGGGGAGAGGGGGAGATGGTTGCGATGCCGATGCCGATGCCGATGCCGATGGCGCTGGCGATGGCGCTGTGATCGTCGGGGACCGCGCCCGGGGGACCATCAACTGACGCATCAGCGAGCACCCGGAGTGCTTCGGCCGCTTGCAGTGCCTCGGCGCGACTCGGATAGGGACCGATCGCGGCCCGATGTCGCTGCGAGAGTTTGGCGGTGATGCTCAAACGCGCCTCGGTCCCGTGGGAAAGGGCCAGCCACTGCTGGCGTTCGGGATTGCGGGACCGGCGATTGAAAGGCGGGCGGTGTTCGGCGATCAATCGGATCTCGCGGACCTGTGCCTCCAGAGCGCTCGCGCAGGTGATCGCGGTCACCTCCGATGCGAGGTGCAGCATCTCGCGCATTCGCGCGCGGGGCTCCGAAGCCGTGAAGTAGGTGCGCACCCGATCCTTGATGCATCGAGATGTGCCGACGTAAAGCGGATCGCCCTGTGCGTCGCGAAAAATGTAGACCCCGGGTGAGCGGGGAAGGTTATCGGCCAAGTTGCGCTTGCGGCGCTGCACCTCATGAGTGCGGCCCGTGAACGATACGAGGTCTTCCAGCGTCCAGACATGATGGCTGGCTGCGCGCTCGATGAGCCCGTGCAGAACGGCGACGGTGGCGCGCGCATCATCGAGCGCGCGGTGGATCGGTGTCGTCGGTGAACCGAAGAACGAGGCGAGCGTGGCGAGTTTGACATTGCGAACGTCATCTCGGCTCAGCAGGCGGCGGGCTAGGCGAGCGGTGTCCACGACCCTGGGCTGCGGCCATTCATGACCGCTTTTCACGGCTGCTCCCTTGAGGAAGCCGATGTCATAGGGCGCGTTGTGCGCGACGACGACCGCGTCACCGATGAACTCCCACAGGGACGCGGTCGCTGCCTGCACCGAAGGTGCACCGCTGAGCATCGCGTTCGTGATGCCGGTCAAGGATGCGATGAAGGCGGGAACGTCGTGGCCTGGATCGACCAGGGTGGCGAACTCGCCGATCACCCGCCCACCCGAGACTTTCACCGCGCCGATCTCGGTGATCCCGGCATCGGCGGGGGATCCGCCGGTGGTCTCCAGGTCGAGCACGACGAATATGACCTCCGACAAGGGTCGGCCGAGGTCATCGATGCTCAGCTGGGTGCTGGATCGGGCAGGTGCCAGATGGCGGTCGGACATGATGGCGACCTTAGGGCCGACCTCCGACACGGCGTGATCATGAGCGATCCGGTAGGTTCGCCGGCGTGTCGATCACCCTGCCCGATTCCGATCACCGTTGGCGGTGCGCGCACTGCGGCAACCTGACGCGCTTCGACGTGGTGCGCCGCTCCCGAACCGCGGAGTTTTGGCATCTGGACCTTTCCGGCGAGCCTGAGATCGAGGAATCAGCGTCGTTGGTCGATGAGATCGAGTCGGTGACCTGCCGGTGGTGCGGCAAGCCCGACGCCATCGAGGTCATCGCCCGACCGGCACCTGGTGATCCGCTGCCCGAGGAGAACCCCGGCGGTCAGCCCTAGACCTGCTCAGCCCTGGACCCGCTCAGCCCTGGACCCGGTCGGATGTCAGACCCCCCGGCCACGATGGGGGCATGAGTGATCAACGACACGACGACGACATCGTCATCGATTGTGATTCCTGCCTGGTGCGCGGTGATGCGTGCTCGGACTGTGTGGTGAGCGTGCTGCTGGGTCCGCCCGACTGCCTGGGTGGCACCGAGCGCACAGCACTCGCGGTGCTTGCTGGATCCGGTCTGGTGCCTCCGCTGCGCCTGCTCACGTCGAGCGAGGGAGCTGCCTGACCTTTGGGTCATCGTAATCGCTGGAGGAATCGCCAGCGCTGGTCTGAACACCTGTCTCGGCACTGTCCCCGGCACTGTCGTTACTGCCGGGCTCATTCTGTGGTCGGGGGTCTCGATCACGTCGGGAAGGTGCGCGCAACTGGCCGATGAGCACAGTCAGCGCCCAGATAGTGGCGGCAACCAGGCTCAGGATGCGCACGGAGTGCAAGCCCAGGGCCCACCATTGACCGCTGAGCAGTGAGCCGTAGCCGAACGGATAGATCACCTGTGTCACCGTGACCGAGATCGCCAGCAGCCCGATGACCGGGCGGAGTCGGGTTCGTGGATCCATGAGCGCTACCGCGGCGATTCCGGCGAGCCACACGTTGTACTGGGGTGAGAGCACTCGAGACGTGACCATCGAGATGAGAAGTGCGGTCAACACGACGTCGACACCCGGAATATCCTCGAGCATCCCCAGCAGGCGAGCCAGACCGAGCCCGGCGATGAGGATCAATCCGAGACCGGTCACCACGGTGCCGATGCCGACGGTTACGGCGAGATCGATCTCCATCGCTCCGAAGCGGAATTCCAGAGGGATAGTCGCGCCGGAGCCCTGGGCGATCAAAAAGGGCCACGCCGCCACCGACTCGACCTGCAAGCCCCGCGACTGTTGTTCTCCGACGAACGACACCCCACCGGTTGCCCACAGGGATACGGCCATCAAGATGGCGATCGCGGCAACCACGAAACCCGTGGCTCCACACACCAGGCTGCGCCGGGGGAGAGCCAGCAGCGTCAACCCGGGCCAGATCTTCAGCAATGTACCGACGGCTGCGGCAGCCCCGGACAGTCTCGGGTGCGTGATGAGGAGGAGGGCTGCGACCGCAGCGGCCGTTGGCAGCAGATCGAACCGCGCAAGGAACACCGGACCGATCAAGAGTGCGGAAATCACCCATATCCAGGCGGGACGCGTTGTCGCAGTCACAGAGTTAAAGGCACGAATCTTTGCGGATTTCGCTCCGGCGACCAGAAGCATCACCAAGATGGCGGCATCGGTGGCCAGAGCGATCACGAAGAAGCCGATGACGGGTGATGCCCCGATGAGGGCGGACAGCGCGAACACCGCGCCTGCACCGGGTGGGTACTGCCACATGTCATCGCCGATCGGGAACCGCCCGGTAACGAGCAGTTGAGACCATTCCGAATACAGCAGGACATCGTTGATCACCAGAGGGCCGTCGGGATAGGGCAGCCAGCCGATGATGATTCCTAGCAGCGCGGCGCGACTCGCGATCCAGGCGAGCACGATCCATCCCAGCCCCGGGGGCAGTTGCCCAGATCGCCACGTCACTCACGCAGACTAACGGGCCGGACATCGTTCGACCGGTGGGCAAGGAGGCTACGGCTCGATCCCCGGCGGCCGGATCAATCCGGCTCGCAGTGCGGCCATCAAGGCCTGCGCTCGATTCGCCGCACCCAATTTCTCGTACAACCGCGATATATGCGTCTTGGTGGTCGACTCGGAGATATAGAGCGAGGATGAGATCGCGGACACTCCCAATCCGTCGGCAAGCAGATCGAGGACCTGTCGTTCCCGGGGGGAGAGATGGGGGCCCTCCTGGTTCAACCGCCGCTGCATGGCTGAGGCGAGATCAGGGGAACTGAAAGTCCGAGGCGTCGCCGCTGCGTGGCGTGCCGCAGCGACGATTTCATCGGCGGGTGCGCTCTTGGGGATGAAGGCACTGGCGCCGGCATCGAGCGCGTCGAACAGATGCTGATCCCCGGCGTACATGGTGAGGACCACGATGCCTAATTGCGCATTCCTTTTGCGAGCTTCGCGCACCAGTGTGATGCCATCACCATCCGGGAGGCGCAGGTCGACCACCGCGACGTCAGGTGACTGCGCATTGATAACGGCCAGACCGTTCTGCACCGTGGCGGCCTCAGCGACGACGTGCACGTCTGCTTCACGCTCGAACGCTCGGCGTAGCCCTTCTCGGATCAGTTCGTGATCGTCGATGAGCGCCACCCGGATCACCTGGGATGCGCGCGTCATCGGGCACCATCGCGTTGATGGGCGCGAGCCAGAGCCGCCGGTGCGATGACGAGTTCGACCACGGTGCCTCCACCATCACGGGACCGAACGACGAGGTCGCCACCGAGTGCCTCGGCTCTTTCTCGCATGATGGTGAGCCCGAAACTGTCCTGACGTGCCGCCTGCGCATCAATGCCGCGACCGTCGTCGGCGATGCGCAGCATGACCCCTTCTTCGTCGACTCGATACGTCACCCACAGGGTCCGGGCATGCGCGTGTCGACGGGCGTTGGTGATCGCCTCCTGCGCGATACGCAGCACCTGGGGTGACAGTCCTGCGGGAATGCGCGTTCCATCCTCGTCGAGCACCGTGTGGACGGTCATGGCGCTGTCATTACCCACGGTGTTGAGGTACTGCGCGAGTGCGTCGGTGATCCCCACTCCCGAATCGAGACGCAGATCGAAGATGGACAGACGCAGTTCAGTGACGATGCGGGTGAGCTCTTCACGCAACCGGATTAGGCGTTCGCGCACATCGGAATTCACGTCCTCGTGCACGAGGTCATCGACCAGGAGTCCGAGGCCGGCGAGCTCCTGAGCGATTCCGTCGTGGATCTCCCGAGACATCCGGTGGCGTTCGGTGGTGGTCGCAAGTTCTCTCATTTCGTCGAAGAGTCGAGCAGCATCCAGGCGTAGGGCCGCTGCATCAACCTCGCGTTGCGCGCGAGCAAGGTCATCGATCGGCCACAGCGGCCCGTGTCGCTGCACAGCCACGACGCCGATCGGTGAGCCCTCCAGTCGCAGGGGGATGATCGCGCTGGTGATCTGATCGGTAGTGGCCTGGCTCCAATCCGCAGCCAGTCCCGAGCCGTCCAGAGATCCGGGCCGTTGGATAGCGGTTTGTGCTTCGAGGGCCTGAGCCCACAGGCCGCGGTCCCAGCGCGGGGTCCAGGGTGCGGGCTGATCCGCACCGGCAGCCTCCACTGTTGCCCCGGAGCGAGTCCGCAGATACACCGCGGCGTGGTCATGGGGGAGGATCCCGGCGACTGTCTCCAGCGTCATGCGTGCCAGAACTGGCTCCTCCAAGCCCTCGGGTAGTCGGCGGGTCACGTCGCGCAGTGCGGTCAGCAGGGTGCGGGCGGCGGCGTAGGAGTCCTGGGTCGGGGCGACCCGTTCGCGGATGTAACGGGCGAGTGCGGTTCCGAGGCCGAGTGCGACGGCGATGGCCAACCAGATCACGATGTCAGCCATCGGCTCTGGCAGTGCTGACCCCTGCTGCCACACGACCCCGATGACCAAGACCAGTACGGACACCAACGATGCCGCCAAGGCTCCGACGGTCCCCGCCATCAGGGCCGCCACGATGGGCGGCACCAGCAGATACACCGCGGAAGGACGAACGCCAGCCGGAGCGGAGATCACGATGACCGCGACGACCCCGGCTTCGAGCAGGACCGCGACGTATCGCAACCACGCTGGCCGCCGTGCAACGCTCGCGGTCACCGCCACGATGGCGACGAGAAGCACCTGGTGGCTATCGGTTCCCAGCGCCCCGATGGCCACGGCGGCCAGGAACGTCGCTACGACTCCAATGGCACGCACGATGGGTTCCCATGCCCATCGGGGCACATCGGAAACCCGGGTCATCGCGACGGTAGCCAGCGTGTTGCGAGGGCGATCACGTCACATCACGCGTACAGCGCATCGACATCGGCGGCGAACTCCTTCATGACGACGTTGCGCTTGAGCTTCATCGACGGGGTGAGCTGGCCACCCTCTTCGGTCCAGTCGACGTTGAGGATGGTGAACTTGCGAATGGATTCCGCCTTCGACACGGCCTTGTTCGCCTCGTCGACCGCACCTTGGATGGTGGCGATCAGGTCGGGATCCTGCACTGCCTGCTCGATCGTCAGCGATTCGGGTTTTCCGGCGGACTTCAACCAGGCTGGGAACGATTCCGGATCGATGGTGACGAGGGCGGCGATGAATGGCTGCCCGTCTCCGACGACCATGCACTGGCTGACGAGGTAGTTCGCACGCAAGCGGTCCTCGAGCACTGCGGGTGCGACGTTCTTGCCACCGGCGGTGACGAGGAGTTCCTTCTTGCGACCGGTGATCTTCACGAAGCCGTCGTCATCGATCTCTCCGATATCGCCTGAGTGGAACCAGCCATCCGGTTCGATCGCCTCGGCGGTAGCCGTTGGGTTCTTCCAGTATCCGTCGAAGATCTGGGCTCCGGCCAACAGCAGTTCACCGTCTGCGGCAACCTTGGCAGAGGCGCCGGGGAAGGGTTGCCCGACCGTGCCGATCTTCAACGCTGTCGGGCGGTTCACGGTCGTTGCCGCGCTCGTCTCGGTGAGTCCGTACCCCTCGAGGATGGTGACCCCGATGCCGCGGAAGAAGTGTCCGAGGCGTTCGCCGAGGGGTGCACCGCCAGAGACTGCCCAGGCCACCTGCCCACCCATCGCGGCTCGCAACTTGGAGTACACGAGTTTGTTGAATAGCGCGTGCTTGATCTTCAAGACGAGGCTGGGCCCACCCTGATCGAGGGAGCGGCTGTATTCGATGGCGACCCCGGCCGCGGTGTCGAAAATGCTTCCCTTGCCATCTGCAGTCGCCTTCTGCTGTGCGGAATTGAAGACCTTCTCGAAAACGCGGGGCACGGCGAGCAGGAAGGTCGGTTGGAAGGACTGCAGATCCTCAAGCAGGTTTTTCACGTCCGGTGCGTGACCAAGGCGGACGCGAGCTCGGATGGAACCGAGCTGGATGATGCGACCGAAAACATGGGCCAGCGGGAGGAACAGCAGGGTCGATGCCCCCGAGCGCAAGAACACCTCGGGCATGCCCTGCACCACATTATCGACTTCGAACATGAAACTCTTGTGCGTCAGCATGCAACCCTTCGGGCGTCCGGTGGTTCCCGAGGTGTAGATGATCGTGGCCAGGTCCTCTGGCTTCACACCCGACCGAGCAGCTTCCAGTGCCTCGTCAGACACGTCCTTGCCCGCTGTGGTGAGTGAAGCCAGCGCTCCTTCGTCGAAGATCCACGACCGCGTGCAGTCGGGGAGTCGATCAGCGACCTCATCGAAGACGGCCTTGTTCTTCGGGCTCTCCAAGAACACCCCGACTGCATCGGAGTCGCCGATGATCCACTCGACCTGCTCGGGTGAGGAGGTTTCGTAGATCGGCACGGCGACGCCTCCCGCGTACCAGATCGCATAGTCCGCGACCGTCCACTCGTAGCGGGTGCGCGACATGATCGCAACGCGCTGTCCTGGCTCGACACCTGACGCGATGAGGCCCTTGGCCACCGCCTTGACCTGATCGAGGAAAGCCCGAGCCGTCACGCCCACCCAGGCACCCGATTCGTGGCGCGACAGGACGACACGATCGGGGGCCTGTGCGGCGTTCTCCACGATGTGGTCGGTGAGATTGCCCTCGGTGGGCGGCGCGACGATCGTCGGCACGGAGAATTCGGTCTTCATGGGTGGAGTCTCCTTCACAAGGCTGCAGGCAGGGCTGTCCGGCTGGTGTCGGGCCCCGGAGAGCGTGTGGCTATCCGAGATGTCTGGTGACGTTACGCGATCGCAGGGCTGTTGGCACGCCAATCGACGCAGCCGGGCCCCCACGCGTATCCTGCGGGTATGGCCACCGTGGACCTGGTCGACGAGACCTTCATCGTGGTCGCCCCGGCGCGGATCGCGGAGGTCGTCGCGGACCCAGCCCGCTGGATGACATGGTGGCCGGGTCTGAGATTGACCGTCTTCATGGATCGCGGCCTCGAGGGCATCCGGTGGACGATCGCCGGTGAACTCGTGGGGTCTGCGGAGATCTGGCTGGAGTCCCACGGTGATGGTGTGGTCGTGCACCACTATCTGCGGGCAGAACCGACCGAACCCGGTTCGGCCGTGCGGGCCCGCCGCGTCACCGACTCTGCCCGAGGGCGACGCGTTGCCGACCGACTGCGCCGACGGCATGCTCTGGCGTGGAAGAAAACGGTGTGGGGGTTGAAGGACGAACTCGAAGGCGACCGTCGACCCGGTGAACCGGTCGGCTTCACCCTCATCGAACGCTAACGTGGTGGACCGTGGCCGAGCAGACTGAGTCGAGCATCCTGATCAATGCTTCCGCGGAACACGTGATGGCTGTCATCGCGGACCTCCCGGCCTATCCGCAATGGAGCGACGGCATCACAGAGGTGACGGTGCTCAGCGATGCGGACGGACGACCCGCGACAGCTCGCTTCGAGTTGGCATCCGGGCCGATCAAGGACACGTACGAATTGGCCTATGACTGGACCGGCGATAGCCATGTTGCCTGGCAGCTCATCCGTGGAGACATGCTGCGTGCGATGGATGGCAGTTACGACCTCACCCAACGCTCACCGGAGCAGACCGAGGTGCGGTATCGATTGGTGGTCGATGTGAAGGTTCCCATGATCGGGATGATCAAGCGCAAGGCGGAGAAAGTCATCGTCGACACCGCGCTGCGCGGTTTGAAAGAGCGAGTGGAATCAACTGGATCCACCGGATCCACCGGGGTCTGATCGTCGATGACCAGCGCTGCACCGCCGAGCGAAGGCGGCGATGGTAAACAGATTCCCGTCAGCATCGGCGTGGATGTCGGCGGTACGAAGATCCTGGCCGCCGTCGTCGATGCGCACGGCCGGATCCTGACTCGGGAACGAATTGCCACTCCCGCACGCGATGTGCAGGCCACGATCGACGCGATCGTGACAGCGATCACGACACTCGCCGACGGCCACCCCGGGCCGTTGGATTCGGTGGGTATCGGAGTCGCGGCGCTCGTCGATGGTGACCGCTCCCGGGTGGTCTTCGCACCCAACCTCGGCTGGTCGCAGGTTGGGCTCGCTGATGCGGTCTCGGATCGGACCCAGCGACGGGTCGTGGTTGAAAATGATGCCAATGCCGCCGCCTGGGGCGAATTCCAACACGGATCGGGGCGGGAATTCGACGATGCCGTCGTGATCACCGTCGGGACGGGAATAGGCGGAGGTTTGATCCTCGATAGCAGGTTGCGCCGCGGCGCCCATGGGATGGCGGCGGAGATCGGTCACATCACCCTCGTCCCCGACGGGCGAATCTGCGGCTGCGGTCGACGCGGCTGCTGGGAGCAGTACGCCAGCGGCTCGGCGCTGGTCCGCACGGCGCGCGAACTCGCCGCGGACCGGCGCGGTGACGCTCACCTGCTGCTTCGCCTCGGAGACGGCAGCCCCGAGGGGGTTCGTGGGCGGCACGTCACCGAAGCAGCCCGGCTAGGTGATCCGGTGGCCCTTGCGGCGTTCGCTGAGGTCGGGATGTGGCTGGGTCGGGGAATGGCCGATCTCACCGCCGTCGTCGACCCGCAGGCCTACATCATCGGCGGGGGAGTCAGCGATGCCGGCGAGATGCTGGTGGCACCGGCGCGGCGTGAGCATGCGGATCTGGTCAGCAAGTACGGCGGTCGCGAGGGGCCCGTCGTGGTCACCGCGAGCCTCGGCAATGATGCCGGCGTCGTCGGAGCCGCTGATCTCGCACTCCGGGAATAGTCAGAGCCAAGAGCGCGCAGACGACGACCGGCTGGTGCCCTGAGTCTCTAGACGACCGCCCCGGGATCGTCATGGTCCCGTTCGCCACGCATCCGGGCGACCAGCAGGACGAATCCGCCCATGAATGCCGCGATTCCCACTCCGCTGAGCCAGCTTCCCCAGGCGAGGACCTGATTGGCCACGAGCACCACGGGTCCACCGATCGCCGCGGACCACCCCACGATGTCGAGGGTGTGGCGAGGAAGAGGCAGCGGAGGAGGCTCGGGCGGCACGAACCGACCGGTGTCGTCATCGTCGTCATCGAGTGGGTCGTATCCAGCGGTGTAGTCGCGTGGACCGCTACCGAGGCTGGGGGTGGACTCGGTTGGATCCGCGGCTTCGGCCGGGTTCTGCGGGTCGATCGGTACCGGTCCATGTCTGCGGATCAGGCGTTCCGATAGGCCCGATCCACCGAGTCGACGATCGGGGAGCCCTCGCTCGCGGTCGTCCCGGTCGTCCCGGTCGTC
>JAGYOB010000128.1 GCA_018399515.1 Candidatus Nanopelagicales bacterium | reverse complement strand
ACCCTGATCCATGAACAGTGTGAGTTCGGGTAGCAACTGTTGTGCGGCCGTGTGTATTGCGTCCACCTTGGCCAATGCTGCTTGGACCTCTGCTCCGTCCACATCATCACCGGGCAGCCGTGGGTACTCGATTTCGGTGCGTCGGCGGCGCAGTGCTCCGAAGGCGTCGAAGGGACCTCCGAATTGAACCTTGACAACTCGTTCTGTTGTCACGTGGTGCCCGGCTGACTTCGTCCGCAACCCTTGCTGGGCAAGGAGCGCGGCACAAGACTTGCGTGCCGCGTCGTATGCAAGCACGAATGCAGCCTCGGGATTGGTGCCCAACTCTCGGTTGGCCGAATTCAACAACCCATGAGCTGAAGCGATCAGATACGTACCATCAGCTGCTGAACCACGGATATGTTCGAGTGAGCCGTCGATGAGAAGCCGAGCAATCTCGTCCCTTCCTCGTTGCCATGTCATGTGTTGTGCCTAGCTCTGGGCTGGAGAACATCGATGAATGGTCCGCTGACGATTTCGCTGACCAGGGGATCCGATTCGGGTTGATTCCAGGACCGTCTTCCGCGGAGTACGGGATTGACCGGACGATTCAGTCGATGCTCCGAGCGTTCAGCGGCTGCGTATATGCAGTCTCGATCCACATCGTCACCCACGACGAGGACGTCGATGTCTGCGGGAGTGTCACCGAACTCGCCGGAAAAACGGGATGCCCAGGATCCGAAGATGATCACGTGCTCCGGTCGACACGCTGCGAACTCCGCCGCGATCACCGGCAGAGGCCCGAACGTCATCAGAATGAGTTCACTCAGTGGGCTGGCCACGGGGTGCTCGGTATTTGCTCGAACCAAACGTGACCGCCCGATCTTGCGGGTTGTGATGATCTCCGCTTCCTCAAGGCGGGCGATCTCACCCTGTGCTGTGGTGAGGGGGATACCCAGCGAACGAGAGAGGTCGCTGATGGTCCAATCCCGCTGCGGATCGACGTAGAGGAAGGCCAGGATCTCCCCCTGTGCTTGCGATCGCAGGATGGGGAGGAGGGCAGGGGCTTCACTACGCATAAACCGATGATATCACCGATTTATGCGTAGTTACCCGCTTGCCGCCCCGGACCTACCGCTCGACGGTGCCGGCGATGAACTCCTCCACCCGTTGACGGCACACGTCGTCGGCGTACTGCTCGGGCGGGGACTTCATGAAGTACGACGAGGCGCTCAGCAGCGGGCCACCGATACCGCGATCGAGGCCGATCTTGGCCGCACGGATCGCATCGATGATGACGCCGGCGGAGTTCGGGGAGTCCCACACCTCGAGCTTGTATTCGAGGCTCAGCGGCACATCACCGAATGCCTTGCCTTCCAGCCGCACGAACGCCCACTTGCGGTCATCGAGCCAGGCGACGTAATCGCTGGGGCCGATGTGCACGTTGCGCGGGGCGATCTCGCGGTCGATCTGCGAGGTGACCGACTGGGTCTTGGAGATCTTCTTGCTCTCGAGGCGATCGCGCTCGAGCATGTTCATGAAGTCCATGTTGCCGCCGACGTTGAGCTGGTAAGTGCGCTGCACCTCGACGCCGCGATCCTCGAACAACTTCGTCAGCACGCGGTGGGTGATGGTCGCACCGACCTGGGACTTGATGTCGTCACCGACGATCGGCACGCCGGCATCGACGAACTTCTGGGCCCACTCGGGGGTCCCGGCGATGAACACGGGCAGGGCGTTGACGAAGCCGCAGCCGGCATCGATCGCGCACTGGGCATAGAACTTCGCGGCGTCCTCGGACCCTACGGGCAGGTAGCACACGACGACATCGACCTTGGCGTCTTTGAGTGCCTGCACGACATCGACCGGCTCAGCCTCGGACTCGGTGATCATCTCGCGGTAGTACTTGCCAAGACCATCGAGTGTGGTGCCGCGCTGCACGGTGACGTTCGTTGGCGGCACGTCGCAGATCTTGATGGTGTTGTTCTCGCTGGAACCGATGGCATCGGCGAGATCCTGACCGACCTTCTTGGCGTCGACATCGAACGCGGCGACGAACTCGACGTCGCGCACGTGGTAATCACCAAACTGCACGTGCATCAAGCCGGGGACCCTGGCATCGGGTGAAGCGTCCCGGTAGTAGTGCACGCCCTGCACGAGTGAGGCCGCGCAGTTTCCGACGCCAACGATGGCGACGCGAACCGATCCCATGATGTGTCCCTTCCCTTATTTCTTCTCGTTCTCGCGAGTCGTCTGTGACTCGCTATCGATGAGTTCTCCCAACCAGCGGACTTCGCGCTCGACGCTGTCGAGCCCGTGCTGGTGAAGTTGTTCGGTGTAGTCATCCAGGCGCTGCCCGGCGCGCGCGAAGGAATCGCGCAGCGTGCTCAACCGCTCCTCCAAGCGGGAGCGGCGGCCCTCGAGGATGCGCATCCGCACCTCGGCCGGGGTGCGGCCGAAGAACGCGAAGTGCGCCGCGAACGGCTCGTCCTCCCACGCCTCGGGTCCCGGCTGGGCGACGAGCGCTTCGAAGCGCTCTTTGCCATCGGCGGTGAGTTCGTAGACGATCCGGGCGCGGCGGGTAGC
>JAGYOB010000127.1 GCA_018399515.1 Candidatus Nanopelagicales bacterium | reverse complement strand
GTGCTGACCCGGCTGGTTGATCTCAGCGAGCAGGTGTCTGCGGCGTCGGGGGCCGCATCTGCGCGTATCGAGGTGATCTCCGATCTGGGCGAGATTCCCGGTGATATCGCAGGTCCGGTTGCCATGGCGGTCTCTGAGTTGCTGGCCAATGCCATAGAGCATGCCCAGGCGACGACGGTGATCGTGAACGCCCGTCGGGTGGCGGACTCGCCCACTGGTTCGGTGGTGATCGACGTCATCGACGATGGTGTCGGTATCCCCACGGAGCACACATCGGGACTGGGCTTGCAGATCGTGCGCAGCCTCATCGAAGAGGATCTGCGTGGAACAGTGCAGATCCGCCGAAACGATCAGGGACCGGGGACGTCGGCCACGATCAGCTGGGATGGACCCGCATTGGCCGGACCCGGGTAGGTCAGGCTGTCGTCCGGGCGCGCAACCGCGCGTTGCGGCGCTTGAGGGCGCGTCGCTCGTCCTCGCTGAGGCCACCCCACACCCCGGCGTCCTGACCGGATTCCAGGGCCCACGCGAGGCATTCGTCGATGACGTCGCAGCGGCGGCACACGGCTTTGGCTTCGTCGATCTGCACAAGAGCGGGGCCGGTGTTGCCGATGGGGAAGAACAGCTCGGGATCTTCGTCACGGCAGGCGGCACGATGACGCCAGTCCATGCGGTCCTCCTCAGTGCGCGATGCGCGGTCGATGTCGTTCACCTGGTTCCCGCGAGTCGGGGTCCGGGAGTTTCCGGCGGCGAACGCGAGGCCGACTCCGCGGGCGAAGTCAACGTCTTCTAGGGTGACACGCCCGGAAGCGCCCCACAAGGCGAACTCTCGCAGAAATACCCCCGAAGACTGTCATCTGCATCACAGTAGTGTCGCAAGAATATCCGATTATCGGAACTCACGGCGCGGGGCCACGGTCGTGAGTGCGTCGGGTACCGATGCGAAGCGAGCCCCGGTGACCGGTCCGATGAGTTCACCGTCGATCTGCATGACCACAGCGGGGTCGGCGGCGATGGCGAGGTCCTGGGTGTCATGCCACACGGTGATGCTGCGCTTGGTCGACCCGGCCCGGGAGTTGGCCAGCAGGCGCCGGGCCGCCCGGGTTGCGGTGAGCAGTCCCATCCGTCGGAGTGCGAAGAGATCCAGTCCGGTGTCGAAGGAGGCATCCGGGCAGGCGTCGATCGACACCGCCCCGAGGTAGGTCCACGGCGAGGTGTTTTGCACGATCGCCCAGAACACCCCATCGACCACCTCGTCCCCGCGTTGCACGGCCAAGGCGGGCTGGGCTCGATCTGCACCGGAGAAAAATCGGCGTAGCGCCGTTCGCACATAGCGCGCCGGGGTTGCGGTGCGTCCTTCGGCACGGTGGGCTTCCATGGCCTCGATGACACCCGCATCGATACCCAATCCGGCATTCGCGGTGAACCAACGTAGCGATTCGCGACCGGCGCCATCGGTGACCTCGGCTCGGCCGATCCCGATGCGGCGCGTCGACCCCGCTCGAAGGCTGGCCAGGATTTCCCCGGCGGCTTCCACCGGCTCTCGAGGCAGGCCCAGGGCGCGAGCGAACACGTTGGCGCTACCACCGGGCACCGGAGCCAGGATCGGCCCTGGCTCATCGGCTCCTGGTTGGCCCGAACCGGGTTCGCCGGTGGAAGCCATCAGCCCGTGGACCACCTCGTTGACGGTGCCATCACCACCGAAGGTGACGATGACGTCGAGCCGCTCGCGTCGGGCTCGCTCGCCGAGTTCGCGTGCGTGATCACGATGCGCTGTCGGGACCACATCCAAGTCGAGTTGAGCCGAGAGGGCGGACACGATGATGTCGGCGGTGCGGGGTGAGGTCGTCGTCGCCTGGGGATTGACTACCAGCAGGCCACGCACCCGCATGAGGCTACTTCGCACCCGGTGGTCCTAGTCTGGTCGGGTGCGTTCGGACTCCTCGGTTCCTGGCCCCTCAGGGTCAGATCGATGGTCAGATCGATGGTCAGATCGATGGCCGGTGAGTTGGGGACTGCGGGTGAGCGTGCCGCTGGTGGCTGCCGAAGCTCTCGCACTGATCACGTACGGGATCCTCGTGATCGTCGAAGTCGCGCGATTCGGGCTCACCGGACCCGAGTCGGTGTCCAATGTGCCCGCTGTCGTGCTGGAGATCGTGATCTTCACCGGTTTCGGTATTGCACTGGCGTTCACCGCACGCGGTCTGTGGCAGGCTCGCCGCCCGGCCCGAGCCCCTGCTGTGCTCGCCCAGCTCATCGCCTTCGTCATCGGTGGCCCGCTGGCCTTCTCCGATGATGCCGGTCCGCGCATCGCCGGCATCATCATCGTGGCGGTCGCCGGGGCCGCCACCATCGCGCTACTCAGTCGTGGTGTGACGCAGGAAATGGACGACTCGACCGCCTAGGCTGTGACTTTGCACGCGGGGATAAACCCCGTTCGCGGGAGGAGAAGTACCCGATGTCCTCGACCACGGATATTCAGCGCCCCAAGTCGGTCGTCTTCGCCACGGCCATGATGTATTTCGGTGCGTTCATGTACGCCGTCGGCATCATCATCAACCTGACGATGCTCTTTCGTCCCCAGCAGGTGCAACTGCTGTTCGGCTCACCGGTCAATGACTGGTACTGGATCGTCAATGCCAGCCTGGACTTCATCCTCGTGATCGGTTTCGCCTGGGTCGCTCGGATGGCGTATCGCGGTGATTACGGAGCCGGCATGACCATCTCGCTTCTGGCCGTCCTCAACATCGTGTTCTCGATGTTCCGCCTCGGACACATCTACGGCTGGATCACCCTGGCGATATCCATTGCCGTGCTCGCAGCGAATCTCAGTTCATCAGCTCAAGACTGGTATCGCGCGCATCTGCCGACACGGAGCTAGTCCCGTCTGATTCGCTCCGCTGCTATTCAATCCGCGCTTACGTTGTAGGTGAGCAGAATCGGGCTCCACGACGGATTACTCGGGACGCCGCCGGGTCCCATCGTCGACTCACCCCCGATGAAGGATTGGTTTGTCAGCGTCATCTGGTTGTAGGTCTGTGCGTTCACGCTGGGGAAGACCGTGACGATGTCGATCGGGCGGGAGTCGACGCTGCAGGCGAACACCTGCAGGCCGTTTGCGAAGAGTCGCTCATCGTGCACGATCCGACCATTCGCGACGTTGAGCGCCTGAGCCTGAACCTGCCAGTCGATGCGCCCGCTTTCGCCTACGCCGCAGCCTGCCACGGCGCCCACCTCGTTGGAGCTCAGGGAACGGAACGCCACGGGCTGGTCGGTCATGATGCAGTTCGTCGCCGTGGTGACCAGGGTCGGGCAGGGGGGATTCGCGGCATCGTCGATGAACACCTGCGCGCGGGTGTAGCGCCCGGCCTTCAGGCCGTGGATGTTCGCGTAGCCAGCCTCGGTGCTGTCGCCGACGACAGTGATCGCCATGTGGATCCAACTGCCCACTCGACGCGGGTCGCGCATTTGTACAACATGAATACGCTCTCGACCCCGACGGTCGGTGAGGATCAGTGCGGCGTTGGGTGGGTCGGTGTCGAAGCCGATCGCCGACCAGGTGTTGACCAGTTGCTGCAGGTTCGTTCGACCCGTGTGTCGCTCGGGTCGATCGCTGAACCAGGTCATCGATGCGCGCGCCGGCAGACTCAGTCGCACCTCGCCATGGGCTTTGATGACACGCGCCTTGGCCACATCCGCAACGAACAGCACCTGGGGAGGTGATGAGTTCGGATCGGACTTAACTGCGGTGGATGGTTGAGATGCGCCGGGTGCGGATGGTTCAGCCAGGGAGGCCGGTGCGGTGAGCGCTCCCAACGCCAGAGCGCCTGCGCCCAGCGCTGCGATCGCCATCCATCCTCGGTGTCGACCCATCGACATGACATCCCCCTCGAGGTTGTTCCCCGCTCATGCGGTGCAGTTAGGGGGCAGGTTAGGCCAGCGCGGGCGTCTGATGCGCGCTCATGTCGGATTTCTCGTGGCGAACCCGGCGAGGT
>JAGYOB010000126.1 GCA_018399515.1 Candidatus Nanopelagicales bacterium | reverse complement strand
GCCTCGCGCATCTTCTCGATCTCGTCGGGCGTCTTGATGGGTACGTTCATGAGGTCTCGGATTCGGGGGTGGGGCGTCCGCGGAATGGTACGGCACGCGCGCGGACGGCTTCATCTCGGCGTTATTCCATGGTATAAAGCTGCGCGCCTTCCTGCAATCGCCGAGCCTGTCGGCAGCGTGGCTGCGACCTCCCGGTCGCGAACTCGTGTCGGGAGCCCGCGAGAGCGAGGGCGTCAATCAACATAACGCCTTGAAAACACACATGCACCGGCACATGGTCCCGGGTGCTGTCGCGTCTCTCACGAGCGCGGCGGTCGGATCCATGGGGTGCGTGGAGGCCTAACCCGATATTTCAGGAGTCATCCATGGCACACGTCAACATGCGTGACCTGCTCAAGGCAGGTGCCCACTTCGGTCACCAGACCAAGTACTGGAACCCGAAGATGAGCAAGTTCATCTTCGGCGCCCGCAACAAGATCCACATCATCAACCTCGAGCACACCCTGCCGGCCCTCAACGAGGCGATCGACGTGGTCGAGAAGATGGCGGCGGCCAACAACAAGATCCTGTTCGTTGGCACCAAGCGCAGCGCGAGCAAGATCATCAAGGAAGAGGCCAACCGCGTCGGCCAGCCGTTCGTCAACCACCGCTGGCTCGGCGGCATGCTGACCAACTACAAGACCATCCGCGTTTCCATCAAGCGCCTGCGCGACCTCGAGACCATGCACGAGGACGGCACCTTCGAGAAGCTGACCAAGAAGGAAGTGCTGATGGCGACCCGCGAGCAGGACAAGCTCGAGCGGTCCGTGGGTGGTATCAAGGAGATGGGTGGCCTGCCCGACGCCCTGTTCGTGATCGACGTCGACCATGAGCGCATCGCCATCAACGAGGCGAACAAGCTGGGCATCCCGGTCATCGGCGTGGTGGATACCAACTCCGATCCGGACGGCGTCGACTACGTGATCCCCGGCAACGATGACTCCATCCGCGCCATCCAGATCTACGTCAAGTCCATCGCCGATGCCTGCGCGCGTGCCAAGGAAGGTCGTCCCGACGAGTTCGTCGAGGTGACCGAAGAGCCCGCCGCCCAGGAAAGCGACAGCGCCGCCGAGTGATCGCGGCCCGTCTGATCGGCGGCTGTGGGCGGCCTGTCATGCCGCTGCCATCGATGCCGGTTAGACGAGAAGGGGGCCGCGGCCCCCTTTCTTCTCCGAATTTTCCGGATTCTCCCCCGGGAGGGTCCGGCCCACTTCCCGAGATATTCAGAGGTGACACCCATGGCAGCTATCAGCGCCTCCCAGGTCAAGGAACTGCGCGAGCGTACCGGGCTCGGCATGATGGAGTGCAAGAAGGCCCTCACCGAGACCGACGGTGACATCGAGCAGGCCATCGAGAACCTGCGCAAGAACTCCGGTCTCAAGGCCGCCAAGAAGGCCGGTCGTACCGCCGCCGAAGGCGTCGTGGTGACCCGCGTGGCCGATGACGGCAGCTACGGCGTGATGGTCGAGATCAACTCCGAGACCGACTTCGTTGCCCGTGACGACAACTTCACGGCCTTCGCCGAGAAGATCGCCGACGCCTTCTTCGCGGCCAAGAGCGAGGACGTGGCCGCCGTCATGGCCGGCGATCTGGAAACCGCACGCGAGCAGCTGGTGCAGAAGATCGGCGAGAACATCGGTGTGCGTCGCAGCGTGGTAGTCGAGGCCGGCGCCGGCAACCTGGTGGGTGCCTACGTCCACGGCGGCCGCATCGGCGTGCTGACCGAGCTCAAGGGTGGCAACGCCGAGGTGGCCAAGGATGTCGCCATGCACGTTGCCGCCATCAATCCGGCCGTGGCACGTCCCGAGGACATGCCCCAGGAGCAGCTGGACGCCGAGAAGGCGATCATCCTGGCCCAGCCCGACATGGCCGGCAAGCCCGAGCAGATCGCCGAGAAGATGGTCCAGGGCCGCCTCAAGAAGTACCTGGCCGAGAACAGCCTGACCGAGCAGCCCTTCGTCAAGAACCCGGACCAGTCCGTGGCCGAGTTCGTCAAGGCGGCCGGCGGCGAGGTGGTCGGCTTCACCCGCTTCGAGGTGGGCGAGGGCATCGAGAAGGAAGAGGTCGACTTCGCCAAGGAAGTGATGGAACAGGCCAAGCGCAGCTGAGGTCG
>JAGYOB010000125.1 GCA_018399515.1 Candidatus Nanopelagicales bacterium | reverse complement strand
GCCATGGCGATCGCCGCGTTCTTTCGCGAGATGCGCAGTTCGTAGAGCCGTTCGACGCCGGTGCCCAACACGAACAGGGTGTAGAGAATCAATGCCACTCCAGCAGGACCATCTCGACGCTGACACCCGGCCCCAGGGCGAAGAGCACCCCTCGGTGTCCCGGCGGATGGTGCGCGTGACGAGCCAAAACGTGCAAGACCGCACTCGATGACAGGTTGCCGGTGTCGGCCAGCACTTCCCAACTCGTGGCGAGGTCGCCCGGCGCTAGGTCCAGCGCGTCGGAGAACGCCTCCAGCACCCGGGGGCCACCGGGATGGGCGATCCACTCGTCGATATCCCCGCGCTGGAGACCGTGTGCGGACAACAGCGCGTCGACATCACCAGCGAGGTGGCGATCGATGAGTTCGGGCACGGCTGGCGTGAGCATCAGCCGAAGCCCGTATGAGCCGATATTCCAGCCGATCGTCTCGGTCGAATCCGGGTACAGCGCACTGCGAGACCCGCGGATCGACATCATCGGCTTGTGCGAGCGCCGTTCACCGGCCAGCACCATCGCCGACGCCCCGTCACCGAATAGGCCGGTGCCCACGATGTTGGCCATCGAGTTGTCGTGCCACTGGATGGTGAGCGAACACAGTTCCAGGGAGACCAAGACGGCGATAGCGTCGGGATCACCGCGAAGGAGATCGGCTACTCGAGCGATGGCTGCTGCGCCGGCCACACAACCCAAACCGAAGCTGGGGATCCGCTTGACGTCGGAACGAAAGCCCATCTCCTGGGCGAGTTCGACATCGAGGGACGGTGCACCCACCCCGGTGACCGTCGTGAAGAACAGGTAGTCGACCTCGCTGGCTGTCACACCAGCGTCATCCAGGGCTTTCTGGGTGGCCGCAACAGCCAGCGGCAGCCCGTGTTCACGGAACAACTGATTGGCGTGCGTGAAATCCTCGATCTTGCGATAGTCATCGATGGGCATAACCAGCCAGCGATGGTCAACGCCGGTCGCACTGTGAATCCGACGAATGACAGCCGCCGTCTTGTCATCTGCACCGAAGCTCTCGATCAAGGGCTCGGTGATCTCACTTTGGGCATAACGATGCGCCGGGAGTACCGGGGAGACCGAAAGGATGCCCATCACGTTAGGACGCTAGCAGTGTCCACCCGTGACGGCAGATGCGCCGGGATCCGTCGGGTCGCCAACAGCGACCCTCCTCTGCGATTCCCGACGATCCACTACCAAACAAAGCAAACGACCCAGGGGATCAACCCTGGGTCGTTTGCTTTGTGGAGGTGCCGGGAATCGAACCCGGGTCCGTGCAGGATCCTTCCGTTCTTCTACGTGCGTAGCCGTGCTGTCGCTTTCTCGGCCCCCGCGCTTTGTACGGCACTTCGCGGTGGCGGCCTAGTCACTGTTTGATGTTCCGCGCACTCCCGTGGCCGGAGTGGTTGGTGAGTCTCCTAGTCGACGCCAGGATCCGGGTCGGAGACTCCCCGGGCTGACGGCTTCGCTACTCGCCTTATGCGGCGAGTGCGAAAGCGGACTGCTTCTTTTCGGCAGTTATTGGTTTCCCAGAATGGTTAACGAGATCTCCTGAGATCCTCGGCACGCTTCTCCGGTGTCAGACACCTGATCGTCGAAACCTGTCACCCCCATGGTGGATGTGCTCCATGGGTGAAGCACTGTTCAGTTGTCCCTCTACTGTAAGGCATCCCGAACCCCGGATATTCCCTCCCCACCAGCCTAAATTCCCACCACGTGTGGGGCGGGAATCTTCGAATCGTCGCCGAATTCGACCGGGAGGGAATGTCAGACCCCCTGGGTAGCGTCGAGACATGAACTCCGCGACGCAACCTCCGACACCTCCCCCGACCCCAGCGACTCCAGCAATTCCAGCGACTCCACGGTCTGGACCCCACCGGCATCGGCGCACGCCGGCACGCCCACCGCTGCCCGCTGATGTCGCAGCAGCCTTGGCCGACGACCAGGCCCGCCACGCCACCACGCGACCTCCCCTGCACTCAGCGACGCGCGCCCATCGCCTCCTCACCGCAGCCACCGAAGCCGGATTGGGTGGGCTGGCGCTGAGTTGCCTCGAACGCATCGATCTCGCTGATCTCGACACCCACGATCGCGTCACCTACCTACGCACCCTCCACGACCATGCCGCGTGGCTCGAAGCCCTGCAGGCACAGGCCGTCATGGGCGTCGCCGGACCGCTGGATGGCTGGGTAGGTGACGAGGTCGAGGAACTGATCTACGAAGCCACCACCGGATTCCCCCTGGCGCGCCGCGGTCGACAGGAGCCGCAGGCACAGATGCCCGCACAGATTGCCGGTAGCTGTGGACAGCCGGTGACCGAGTTCACCAAGTGCTCCAGCACCACGAGGTCGTTGTTGGCCTGCAGGCCCCGGATGGCGTCC
>JAGYOB010000124.1 GCA_018399515.1 Candidatus Nanopelagicales bacterium | reverse complement strand
TCGGTGAAACGACGCACACCGCCGGTGACCGCAAGGGGGATGCGGGTGATCATCCGGCCGATCGAGAAGGGCGTCGCCCGCAAGTCGGTTGCCCAACCGAAGACCATGGATGCCCTTTCCGTCGTGTCCGATGGGACTCTGCCGAACCGGTGATGACTTCTGCGATAGTAAGCGCGATGACCATCCTCCATGTGACCGGTGCAAGGCCGAACTTCCCCAAGGCCGCCCCTGTGATCGCGGGCTTGGCCGAACTCGGGATCTCCCAGCGCCTGGTCCACACGGGCCAGCACTACGACGATCGGCTCTCTGAGGTTTTCTTCCGCGAGCTTGATCTCCCCCGACCCGACGTGAATCTCGGGGTGGGGTCGGGCAGCCACGCCCAGCAGACCGCAGCCTTGCTCACCGGTCTTGAAGCCGAGGTTCTGTCGACGCGTCCGGAATTGGTCATCGTGTACGGAGACGTGAACTCGACGATGGCCGCAACCATCGTGTCGGCCAAACTTGGGATACCGGTTGCGCACGTCGAGGCTGGCCTTCGCAGTTTCGACATGTCGATGCCCGAGGAGATCAACCGGAAAGTGACCGATGCTCTCTCGGACCTATTGTTCGTCACCAGTCCCGACGCCATCGCCCATCTCGCCGACGAGGGAATCCCCGCCGATCGCATCTACTTCGTCGGGAATCCGATGATCGACACGCTCCTGTCACAACGCGATCAGCTCGACAGCGAAGCCGCTCGATCTCGCCTGTCCCTGCCTGAGGACTACCTGGTTGCCACCTTGCATCGACCGGGCAACGTCGACGATCCCGAAGCCGCAGCCGAACTCGTCGCCGTCGTACACGGCGCGGCAGCCCTGGCCGACGTGGTGCTGCCGCTGCATCCCCGCGGGCGAGCCACTCTTGAAGCCCTCGGCATCGGTGATCATCCGAGAGTCCATGTCGTCGAACCGCTCGGGTATCTCGATTTCATGTCCCTGGTGAGCGGCGCGCTCGCGGTCATCACCGATTCTGGAGGCGTGCAGGAGGAAACGACCGTCCTCGGTGTTCCCTGCCTCACCCTGCGCCCGAACACCGAGCGGCCCGTCACAATCACCCACGGAACGAACCGATTGGTCACCACGCGAACCATCGGCGCAGAACTGCACGCCCAGGTAACCGCACGCAGGTCGAATCCGGATCGATCCACAGCACCCGCCGTCGTCCCACCCCTGTGGGATGGACAGGCCGGAGCACGTATCGCCCGCGTGATCGCCGATTGGCTCGACCACCGTTCGGCTCGATGAGCGACATGTCATCGCCTGCGACTCCAGAGTCCGCCCCGGCCGAACTTCTGGGCACCGAATCGGGCGAACCCCCGGCCTCGGAGCGCTTGACCAAGCTCGCCGGAGAAAACGCACGCCTACGCAGCGAGATCCGCCAGACGCTGGCCCGTGCCCAACGTGCTGAAGCTGACGCGATACGGGTGCGTGGCTCGACCAAGTTCCAAGTCGGTGACCTGCTGGTCAAAGCAGCACGCCAACCCAAGCGACTGCTGCTGCTCCCCCGCGATCTGCTGCGCCTGTATCGACTGAGAGGCCATCG
>JAGYOB010000123.1 GCA_018399515.1 Candidatus Nanopelagicales bacterium | reverse complement strand
CAGGCCACGACGAAAACCGCCGCCGCCACCGTCGACCAGGTCACCTGCTCTCCGAGCAGCCATGCCGACCAGATCAACGTGAGCAGTGCCTGCAGCTGCTGGACCTGCCCACCGCGTGCCACACCGGCCTTCGCCAATCCGGCGTACCAGGCGTAGAACGCGAAGTACATCGACGACAGGCCCAGCATCGTCAATCCAACGGCGGCGTCGATGGTGATCGGTGTCGTCACACCCCCCGCCACGATCAACACGATGCTGACCGGCAGCGTCACCGGCAATGCCAGAACGACCACCCATGAGATCACCTGCCAGCCTGGCATCACCCGGGTCAACACCGCCCCTTCGACATAGCACCATGACGACGCGATGACCGCGCCAGCGATGAGCACATCGGCGTACAGATCACCGCCATCGGCTCCGCCGCGCAAGAGGGCGAACACCACCAATCCGAAGGTGCCCAATGCGGCCGCCAGCCAGAATTGGCGTGACACTCGTTCCTTTGCACGGATCACAGCGATAACCGCGGTCACCAGTGGCATCACCGCCGCGATGACCGCGGCATGTGCTGACGTGGTGCGCTGCAGAGCGAGCGCGATGAGTATCGGCCACCCGAAAACAGCACCGGCCATGGTGTACACCAGCGGCTTGATCAGCGCTCGATCAGGCCACGGCACCCGCCGCCACGCAAGGATGCCGATCGCCATGACCGCAGCGATCACAGCACGACCGGTAGCGGTCAGGACCGGGTCGAAGGATTCCAGCGCCCAAACGGTGAACGGCAACGAGAACGAGAACGCCAGCACCCCGATGAAGGCCAGCGCCAAACCGGAGCGTTCCCGCGTCTGCACGGCGCGCAGCCTACGGCCTCGGTACCGTCCACCATGTGAACGATGGTGTGCTTGATCAGGCGGACTCGAGCGTGATGACGATCGACGTCAACAGCGATGTTGGCGAGTTGCCCGATCCGCTCATCGATGCGCAGCTCCTGTCACTCATCAGCAGCGCGAATGTCGCCTGCGGAGGCCACGCGGGAGATCACACCACCATGCTGCGGGTGTGCCGGCTAGCCGCGGCTCACGGCGTCTCCATTGGCGCACAGGTGTCCTATCCCGATCGAGAAGGATTCGGTCGTCGCCGACTCGACATCTCTTCCAAGACCCTTCATGCATCCCTTACCCGGCAATTCGAAGACCTAGCCCAAGCAGCCCACTCTGCAGCCACGTTCGTCACCTACATCAAGCCGCACGGCGCGCTGTATCACGCAGCGATCGATGATCCGGTTACCGCCGATGTCATCGTGCACCTCGCCAACGAGTATCGAGTGTCCCTTCTCACCCTCGGCTTCGGTGAATTACGCGAACGAGCCGAGCGCGCAGGAATCTCGGTGTTCCACGAGGCGTTCGTCGATCGTGGCTATCAGCCCGATGGCAGATTGACACCCCGCGGTGACCCCGGCGCGATCGTGGACGAGGTCACCGCCATCAGCAGACTGACCAATTGGGTGCAGCACCGTTTCCACGGTGCCCACAGTCTGTGTGTTCACAGCGACACCCCCGACGCCGTCGTGCTGACCAGGCGGGTTCGCGAAACCCTCATCGGATGCGGCCTGGGCATCCGCCCCTTCACCTTCACCAGCATCGACGAGACCACATGAACCACTTCTGATGAATGACGACCGGCTCACGCAGCGACCCGCTCAACGTATGCACGCATATGGTCGGGCGGCCCTGCTGATCGAATTCACCCCTGAAGAACTCACTATCGATCCGATGCTGCCCCAACGCGTCGCCGAAGTTCTGAGAGTCGAGTGGGGTGGCAATCTGTCTCTTGGCATCTCGATCCTCGATGCGGTTCCCGCGGAGGACGTCACGCTCATCCGCTTCACCGACGCGTTCGATGAGAAGCGGCTCGACCGATTCGCTGGACTGATCGACGACGTCATCGCTACAACGGCGTCGATGCGCATGACCGCGAAACAGGAATCGGCAGACGTCGTGATTCCGGTGAGCTATGACGGCGCCGACCTCGCTGATGTCGCCCACTCATGCGGCATGAGCGTGGACCACGTCATCGAGTCGCACATCACGACCGATTTCACCGT
>JAGYOB010000122.1 GCA_018399515.1 Candidatus Nanopelagicales bacterium | reverse complement strand
CCGGACACCGAGGTCGTTCATCTCGTCACGGCGGCGATGGACGACATCGCGATTGAAACCCATGAGAAAGCGCACTTCGTCAGGAGAGCGCTTCCAGTTCTCTGTCGAGAACGCGTAGGCGCTGACCCAGGGGATCCCGATCTCTATCGCGCCATGGACGATATCCAGCAGTGCGAATTCCCCGGCTTCATGCCCCGCCGTCCGCGGCAGCCCGCGCTCCTTGGCCCAGCGGCCATTGCCGTCCATGACGATCGCCACGTGATGGGGCAGCAGGTCAGGGGGGATCGCCGGTGGTGTGGCCCCCGAGGGATGAGGGGTCGGCGGAATCGGCACCTACCCATCCTCGCATCCCCACCTGAAGATGGCGGTGATCGTCCTCAGGCGCGTTCGACCAGCGGCAGCGAACGCAAGGAGCGCTCCAGATGCCACGTGAGCAAAGCCGCTGCGAGTCCGGCTCCTTCGCGCCGGTGTCGAGGATCGCTGGCATCGGCGCTCGCCCAATCCCCGCTGAGCAGCGCTCCCATCAGGGTGAGGGTCTGCGGTGCCGGGGCCGCGCTCCCCGGTACCCGGCAGGTGGCGCACAGGGCTCCCCCCTGGGCGACGGAGAAGGATCGGTGCGGGCCCGGCTGCCCGCATCGGGCGCAATCGGCGAAAGACGCCGACCATCCCGCGATCGCCAACGAGCGCAGCACGAAGGCGTCGAGGACGAGTCCGGGGTCGTGGGTGCGAGCGACGAGAGTCCGCAGTGCCCCGATCAGCAGCAGGTATTGCGGGAGTGCAGGTTCACCCTCG
Organism: Candidatus Nanopelagicales bacterium; assembly: GCA_018399515.1. Lineage (GTDB taxonomy): Bacteria > Actinomycetota > Actinomycetes > S36-B12 > S36-B12 > M55B157. Next base: position 1,418 of record JAGYOB010000122.1, on the reverse strand, counting down.
ACGGGGGTCAATCGCTCGGCGGTTTCGAGCATCGCGGTACCCGAGGTCCAGCAGGCGTAGTCACCAGCGAGGTCTGGGCCATGCGCGTCAAGGGATTCGACCTGGGTCACCGTGTCGAGGGTGCGTCCGATGTAGAACTGCACGTCGACGCGACCGAAGGGCTCCAGTCGCGCACCGAATCGGCTCCCCGTCCGGCGCACTCCCTTGGCTACCGCCCGCACCCGGCCGTGATCGCGGGTGAGCAAGGTGATGATGCGATCGGCCTCTCCCAGTCGCTGGGTGCGCAGCACCACTCCCTCGTCGCGATAGGTCGGCACCGCCCCATTGTGACCCGCGCTGAAGCCGAAATGCCCACCAGCCACGCGGCGCGAAGAGACGAATCGCAGGGATGGCGGATCAGAAGCCGAGGCGGCGGAGTTGGCGGGGATCACGCTGCCAGTCCTTGGCGACCTTGACCCGCAGATCGAGGAACACCGGGGTGCCCAGCAGGGCCTCGATACCCCGGCGCGCGGTGGTCCCCACGTGCTTCAGACGCGAACCACCCTTGCCGATCACGATCGCCTTCTGGCTGTCGCGCTCGACGAACACGACGGCGTGGATGTCGATCAGGGGCGACTCCTCGGGCCGGTCTTCGCGCAACCCCATCTCCTCGACGACGACGGCGATCGAATGCGGCAACTCGTCGCTAACCCCCTCCAACGCAGCTTCACGGATCAACTCGGCGACCAGCACCTCCTCGGGTTCATCGGTCACCTCGCCATCCGGATACAGCGGCGGGCCTTCGGGCATGGCGTCGACCATGAGGTCGGTGAGCAGATCCACCTGGTCACCGACGAGGGCCGAGACGGGAACCACCTGCGCCCACTCGATGCCGACGCGCTCGCCGAGTTCGACAACCTCGATCAGGCGCTCAGCGACCACCGGGGGTGTCACGGCATCGGATTTGGTGACGATGGCGAAGGTCGTCGCCCCCTTGGGGCGGGCTCGGCTCAATGCACGGGCGACGAACTCATCACCGGGACCGACCGGAGCATCAGCCGCGATGCATAGTGCGGCTAGATCGACATGCGCCCACGCATCCCGCACCGCATCGTTGAGGCGCTGACCCAGCAGGGTTCGCGGCTTATGCAATCCGGGGGTGTCCAACAGCACAATCTGCGAATCCGCGCGGTTGACGACACCGCGGATGACATGCCGGGTCGTCTGCGGACGGCTGGAGGTAATGGCGATCTTGGTGCCCACCAGGGCATTGGCCAGGGTCGACTTGCCCGCATTCGGTCGCCCCACCAGGCAGGCGAGCCCACATCGGAACTCCCTCATGCGGAAACCGCCTCGTCCGGACGCTTGTCACGTGACCGATCGGTGTCCTCATCGCCACCGCCCCGATCACTGAACCCGAGGATGCCCAGCGCGACGAC
>JAGYOB010000121.1 GCA_018399515.1 Candidatus Nanopelagicales bacterium | reverse complement strand
GTCGTCGGTCGACCAAGCCGTATCCTCGATGCCATACAGGCGTAGGGCCTTGGGGGTGCTGCCACCACTCTGGTCGAGGGCGGCGATGAATCCCCTACCGCTGCCCATCTGCTCACGCATCTGCTCGTTCGGCATATCGGTCCCCTCAGGTCAGCCAGCCCCATCGGTAGATGGGCGTCAGCGTCGATCGCGGTCCTCCCACCCTATCCCGCGGCGAACACCGTCGACCAGTACGGCGATACGGTCATGACCATGCCTTCTGCTCCGCTCCTCGACCCGCTCCCCTTGCGCGCCGACACCCCGGGCACCGCCACGCTCGCGCATCTGAACAACGCCGGTAGTGCGCTGCCTCCGCAGATCGTGGTCGATACCCAGATCGAACATCTGCGCCGCGAAGCGCAGATAGGCGGTTATGAAGCGCATGCGGAGGCCGCCGACCGAATCGACGGTGTCAGCGCCTCGACTGCTCGGTTGATGAACAGCCGATCCGACCAGGTGGCGCTGGTCGAGTCGGCCACGGTCGCGTGGGATCGCGCTCTGCAGGCGATCGAGCACACCGAGCCGCTCGAGCCCGGCGACCGCATCCTCATCGCATCGGCCGAATACGCCTCCAATGTGCTGCCGCTGCTGCAGATCGCCGCCCGAACCGGGGCGATCGTGCAACCCGTGCCCGATGGTGGCGATGGTTCGGTGGACGTCGAGGCATTGACCGACATGCTCGATGAGGATGTGCGGATCGTGTCGATCACCCACGCGCCCAGCCACAACGGCGTCGTCAACGACGTGGTGGCGATCGGTGATGCGCTGCGGTTCTCCGGATCCGCCGCCTGGTACCTCGTCGACGCCTGCCAATCGGTCGGCCAGATGACCGTGGACGCCTCGCGCATCGGTGCGGACTTCATCTCCGCGACGGGGCGCAAGTTCCTGCGCGGTCCTCGCGGCACCGGGTTCCTGGTCGCCTCCGATCGGGCGCTGACCGACCTCGAGCCCTATCCGCTGGACTTGCATTCAGCCACCTGGACCGGCGGCACCGGATACACCGTGGCAGAGGGTGCGCGACGCTTCGAGACCTGGGAGCGGTCCTATGCCGCGCTGCTGGGAATGGGAGCGGCGATCGACTACGCGTTGGAACTCGGGCTGGATGCGATCCGCGAACGCATCGACTATCTCGCGAACCGCCTGCGCACGGAACTGACGGGGATCGATGGTGTGCGCGTGCGCGATCGTGGGTCGGTGAAGAGCGGGATCGTGACGATCACCGTGCCGGCTCCCGGTGCACCGCAGATGGTGCGCGCCCTGCGCGAACGGGGCATCAACACCTCCCTTTCGACACCTGATTACGCCCCCGATGAGTTCGCCCGACAGGGAATCGACTCGATGGTGCGACTGAGTCCGCACGCCTACACCACCGACGACGAGATCGACCTCGCCATCGCCACGATGACTCAATCGATCGAATCCGGGTCCTGACCGAAGGAGTGGCGGCGGATCCAGGCGTGCATCGCGATCGCTGCTGCAGCACCGGCGTTAATGGACCGCGTCGATCCGTACTGGGCGATCGACAACACCGCCCCGCACGATTCATGCGCTTGCTCCGAAAGTCCCGGCCCTTCCTGGCCGAACAGCATCAGGCAGCGCTCGGGCAGCTCATAGGTCTCTAGTGGGACGGCGCCCGGCAGATTATCGATCCCGATGATCGGCAGCTTCTGCTCCGCACACCACTCGAGTAGTTCATCGATGCTGTCGTGATGACGCACATGCTGATAACGCTCGGTCACCATCGCACCGCGTCGGTTCCATCGACGCTTGCCGACGATGTGCACTTCGGCGACGTTGAACGCATTCGCCGTGCGCACCACCGATCCGATGTTCATGTCGTGGGCGAAGTTCTCAATGCCCACATGCAGTGCGTGCCGGGTCCGATCCAGATCAGCGATGATCGCTTCGCGCTTCCAGTAGCGGTACCTATCGACGACATTGCGAGTATC
>JAGYOB010000120.1 GCA_018399515.1 Candidatus Nanopelagicales bacterium | reverse complement strand
GTTGCGTGACTGACCGCCACACCCACCCCGATCGGTCTACTCAACACCAGCAGGTCGCCGACCCTCGCCCCTTTCGTCCGCCACACGCGCTCGGGGTGAACCAGGCCGGTGACCGAAAGGCCGAACAAGATCCCGGGGGCATGAACCGTGTGGCCACCGACGAGGGCACCGTGACATTCTTCGACAACGCTGCGCGCACCTCGCAGAATCGCAGCACCGACGGCTGGCTCGATCCCCCGCGGAATAGCCAAGATCGCGAGGGCCGAAACGACTTGCCCTCCCATCGCGAGCACATCGCCGATGGCATTCGCCGCCACGATCGCCCCGTACGTTTCTGGATCGTCCACCATCGGCGGGCAGGCATCGAGGGTGGTGATGAGAGCGCGGTCGTCATCAAGACGCATGACCGCAGCGTCATCAGCATCGGCCCGCCCGACGAGGGAGCCGACCATCTCATCGGCTCCCTCCAGGGAATGCAGGAGTTCGGCCACGACCTCAGGGGAGGCTTTGGCCGCGCACCCGCCGCATTCCCGAGGCGACCGCACTCAGTCGTCCTGACCGCGCCAGACGTTGACGGCGTCGGCCGCATCCTTGGCATCGGCTAGGCCGAGCACGCTTTCAAGGACCCGCTGGGCGACGGCCCGGGTCGCGACGAGCTCGACATTATCGAGGAACTTCTCCTCGATGTCGGCTTTGGACAGTGGTCGTTCGTCGGCTCCCCGATTGATCGACTCGCGGTGACGCAATTCGCGACCGTCCGTGGTGGTGATCACCACCTCGCCGCAGAAGTGCTTCGGGAAGGTGCTGGACGGATCGACTTCGTAGCGCACCCTCGATGCCACCGCGAGACTCGCGGGATCCTCCAGGCCCTCAGGAAGCAACTCCGCGAGGGAGAAGCGGCGCTTCGTCGCCGATGTGCCCACGACGAAAGGCAGCGAGAACTTCGCGTCATAGTCTGAACGCGGAGTGAGTTTGACGTCCGCCGGTTCGCACACGACGGGGATGATCGGCTCGGGAACCAAACACAGCACCTGCGCGATATCGTCGCCGCGCAGATCGTTCTCGGTGACCAGCGCGATGGTGGCATCGGCGAACGCGTGAGTGAAGTGGCAGGCCGGGAACGGCTTGATCGCGACCCGGAGCAGTTCCCAGTCCTCACCGAGTCCGCGGGCAGCAGCGTCAGCGTCGATCGCGTGACCTTCAGGCACGTGGGCGGCGTACAGGCCGAACCGACCTTCGTAGACATCCGGTGGGGATTCCCAACCGACTGCTGCGAACCGTGTTGCGGCCAACGCGGTGCTGGCCGCCCAGCCGGGGTGCATGCGCTTGGTCCAGGCACCGGTGTCCAGGAACTGCAGTGAACCGGCCGCGAGGCTACCTGCGATCCCCTGCGCTGCAGCGATACCAGCGCTGTCCAGACCACTGAGACGGGCCGCCGCGACTGCCGATCCGAAGGCACCGACGAGGCCGGTCGGGTGGAAGCCTCGGGCGTGGAAGCCGCTGTTGGCTCCGGCGCCGACGCGTGCGGAGACTTCGACAGCGATGAGATAGCCCAGCAGCAGATCGGCGCCCGACAGGCGATCGCGCTCAGCGATGGCCATCGCCGTCGGCAGCGCCGAAGCCGAGGCGTGGATGACGCCCGACGGATGCGTGTCGTCATAATCCAGACCGTGCACCAGGATGCCGTTGAGCAGCGCAGCATCCGCGATGGGCAGGCGCTGGGGCATACCGATAACGCTGGCTGAGCCTTCTCCTGCGGTCGCCTCTGCGGCCAGCCGAGCGAAGTCGTCGCGCAGCGACGCGAAGGACAGGCCGACGCAGTCCAGGACGTGCAGCGCCGCGCGTTCTTTGACGTTCTCGGGAACGTCCCCCCAGGTCACCGCATTCGCCCACTGGGCGATGCGCATCGCGATCGGATCGTTGCTCATCAGTTGCTCTCCTTCACAGCAGGGGTGGATGCAGCAGAGGTCGTTTTGCTGGTGTCGAAACGCAGGCCGAGGCTTTCGGCGATCGTGGTCCGCTGCACTTCGTCGGTACCACCGGGAATGCGCAGGTTTCGGGCGATCTGGAACAACTTATTGATGGAGGTGTCCCGCATCACCCCGGCACCACCGTGGACCTGCAGGGCACGGTCTGCCACCCGGTAGAAACTCTCATCGTTACTGACCTTCAATGCGCAGATGCGACGGATCTCATCCGAGGGGCGCGGGATGCGGTACCAGGGTCCGGGAGTGTCGATGGCGCGAGCGACCTCGAGGGATAGCGAGCGCGTGGCCAACCAGTCGACGTACATATCGGCGATCATCCACTGGATCCCCTGATTGGCCCCCAGCGGGCGACCACCGATTTCGCGGTCCTTCACCCGCTCGAGGGAACGCTCGATGAGATACCGACTCCACCCCGAGCACATTCCGGCACGGCGCATCCGGGTGTAGTTGAAGGACATGACCGCGATATCGAAGCCCTGCCCCACCTCACCGAGGATCGCACTTTCGGGCAGCACCAGGTCATCGAAGAAGATCTCGCCGGTGTATCCGTCACCGAACATCGTCTGATACAGCCGGCCCAGCCGGTAGCCCCGCGACATCGCCTCGCGCGTGTCGAACATGAAGTAGGTGAATGCCTTGCGGCCGCCACCGGGGTCGGTCATCGTCAGCACCTGCGCGACATCGGCATCGAAGTAGTTGGTGATGTAGGCCTTCGACCCCGACAGCACCCAGTCCGACCCTCGCTTGACCGCGCGGGTCTTCATGTCGAACAGATTGCTGCCCGCCGTTGACTCGGTGACACCATGCAGCGACGTCTTCTCGCCGCGCACGAGCGGATCGGTGAACTCGTCCCGCTGGTGATCATGGGCATAAAGCAATCGCGGGGTGGCCCCCTCCGACCACGACAGCAGAGCGGGGTTGAGCCCCACGCCGTAGCCGTAGACGAGTTCCTCGACATAGATCATGTCTTCGCGACCGAGCCCGCCACCGCCGAGGTGCTCGGGAAGGTGAGCGCTGTAGATACCCGCGGCTCCGGCGGCCCGCATGATCTCTCGGCGTGCGGCGATGATCTCCGGATGCAGTCGGCCATCGGTATCGAGGTATTCGCGTTCATCGTTGAGACGATGCGCGAGCGCCTGCTCACGCGGAGCAACCTCATCGGCATACAGGCTGCGAACCTGATCCAAGACCGGGGCGAGGCGTTCAGGTGCTGCGGTGTCCTGGGCCAGGACACCGCCGGGATCGACCGAAGTCGCAGTCATGCGTGACTCTCCTCATATGTGGGTGGGGGGACCGAAGGGAAGGCAGATGATGACGCCGGCATCGCCAGCGGCGCAGCGGGGAGCGCGCCCGTGATGGCAGGACCGGGTCGGTGGCCGATGAAGAACGGTCGGCGGGCGAAACCGTGCAGCAGGGGCGCGATGTCGCCAGCGCGCAGACGACCGAGGGATCCAGCCAGCAGAGAGGTCTCCCCGAATTCACCGACGTCGTCGACCCGCACATCCGGGCCGGCCACGACGAAGGGGGTCGGATCTCCACTGTGCAGCAGTCGGGTCTCACTCGGTGTCGCGTGATCACCGGTGACCGCCAGTACGAACTCGTCCCGATCGAGTCGATCCACCAGTACGGCCAAGGCGGCATCGCATGCCTCGATAGCGGCGATCTTCGCCTCGGGATCCTTCGTGTGGCCAGCTTCGTCAGGAGCCTTGGTGTGCACATGCACGAAGTCCGCGCGCTCGTTGCCATCGAGCACGGCCAACGCACCAGCAACTCGGGCGGCGAGTCCCCCCGCGAGGTCTCCTTCCGGAGTGGGTACGTCGATCTCACGCATGGCCAGATGGCGAGCGAGTCCGCGGTACAGCGCACTGCTGGTCACCAGCGCACCGTCGACTCCCACCTCGTGCGCGAAAGACACATCGTGATCGATCCACGATGCCCACTTGGTGGTCGGGACGTCGTATTCGATACCGCTGCGCTGCAATGCCTCATGGGCCCCCAGCAGGAACCGTTGCATCGCAGCAGCCATCCGCCGCGCTTCGAAGCCCCTCTGCCCTCCCGCGTCGACAGCCTCTCGCACGGGGACCGGGCACATCCAGGGATGGCGGTTCTCAAACAAAGGATCGGTGTCACTGATCTCGTGCGATGTCGCGCCATGGGCGATGAGCACCCACTCACCAACACGGAGTGGAACGATCTCGAAGCCGATGTCATCGATTCGTGCGGACGCGCAGTAGTCCGCGAGCACCATTTCTGCGACAGCGGACACGTCAATCTGGTCATGCCCGAGGCGACCGGTGATCATCATGGCGTTATCGGCTCGATTCGATCGTCGTCCTCGGCGGATCGCCAGATGCCACATCGGTGTCGAGCGCGGCGGGTGGCCACCGACCCCGAGCAGTTCCAGTGCCGCACGACCGGGGAACACCACGTTCTCCAGACCGAACATCGCCCAGTGAGAACGCTCGCTCGACGTCGCCCACCCGGGGCCGAAGGGCACGTGCACACCACCGGCACCCTGACCAGCGAGCGCGTTGAGAACCGGCGTTTGCGCGACCTCGGCCGGGGTCGCCCCACCCAGCGCACGACACGGTCGATCACCCAACCCGTCGAGGGTGACCAGGACGACCGGGTGATCATCGCGTTCGGGCCACATCGTCACGTCACCGCCGACCCTGCGGGGGTTTCAGCCATCTGGTGACCCAGTGCGGTGGTTGCTCGACCCGATGCAGTGCCGGCTCGCATCGAAGCGATCACCTGACGGACGGGCTCGGGCAGATCGCCATCGACCGGCTCACCCTGTTCCCACGTCGAGCGGATCGCGCTTGCTCGTATCGCGGTACTCGGATCCCCGTCCAGCAGGGCCACCTCGTATCCACCCGCTTCCAGCGTCTGCGCCTTGCTGCGCTCCCACTCGCTGAAAGCTCGAACGAACTGCACGGCATCGCGCGGGATGTAGTCGAACCACACGTCGGGGCGATCGAGGGGGAACGGCACGATCGTCCATCCTTTCTGCGGTAACCATCCTTCGTCTCGAACGTTGTGCAGTGTGGCCTCGATCATGCGGTGGCGCTGCCAGTAGGTGAACGGGTTCGATTCCCGCAGATGACGATGCTGGGAATCAGCATGCTCGTGCCACGAACCTGGATCGGGGTTGGTGATCCCGATAATCACCTGATCGCATTGCCCCGCAGCGATCCGCACCAGCTCTAGATGTCCGAGATGGAAGGGCTGGAAACGTCCTGTGACAGCGGCATATCTCGTCGCGACCGGCTGCGTCACTGAATGCTCACGGAGCCAGCGACTCCAGCCGCGCAGCGGCACCGTCGGCATCGATCAGGTCCGCATAGCGCCGCTCGACATCGCGCATGTTGTTGTCATGTGCCTGTGCACCCTGGTCACCGCACGCGTCCTCGACAACGATCGTCTTGAACCCATGGCTGAACGAATCCACGATGGTGGCGCGCACGCACCCCGATGTCGTGACACCCATCACCAGCACGGTGTCCACACCTCGATTGCGCAAGATCGTGCTGATATCCGTGCCGAAGAACGCCGACGGATACCGCTTGAGAACGTAGATATCGGAGTCGTCCCACAGCGACGGCACGATCGAGGCGGCATGGGAGTCGGGGGCGATCTCTCGCAGCGCTGGGACCTTCCAGTTGGTGAACTCGTCGTCGTGCGACCAGGCGACAGCGGTGTGGATGATCGGCACACCAGCCGCACGCCCGGCCTTGAGCACCGTCTCGGCGTTGGCGACCGCGCGGGCGATGTGGGGACTGCGCCCCGCGGCGAACTGGGGATCGCAGAACGCCTGCTGGAAGTCCACCGCCACGATGGCCGGTCGCTCACCCCAGCCGACCGGGGTCAGTCCGTAACCTGCCTCGTCGAATTCATCGCGTGCCTCGCTCATGCCCTACCTCCTGATTCGCCGGCCGGGCCACGACACCCCTCCGTGCGTCCCGGATCGGGACAATCACGCCCGGTTGTATACAACCTGATCAGACAGGGTGAACTCTGCCACAAAACACCACCCCCCGCCTCGCCAATTGATGGATTTATGTGTACAACTACTCCCATGAGCGACTTCACCGTCTACGCCCTGCCCGAGGAGTACGCCGAACTGCGCGCCGCTGTCCGCGATCTTGCCGATAACAAGATCGCCCCGCACGCCGCAGCCGTCGATGAGGAGAGCCGATTCCCCCAGGAGGCCCACGATGCACTCGTGAGCGCTGACTTCGCCGCCGCCCACGTGCCCTCGGTCTACGGCGGCCAGGAGGCCGATGCTCTCGCCGTGTGCATCATCATCGAGGAGGTCGCCCGCGCATGCGCGTCGTCCTCGCTCATCCCGGCGGTGAACAAACTTGGTTCGATGCCGGTGCTGCTCGCCGGCAGCGAGGAGCTCAAGGCCCAGGTCATGCCCGCGTTGGCCTCGGGTGACGCCATGTTCAGCTACTGCCTGTCCGAGACCGATGCGGGTTCGGATGCCGGAGCGATGCGCACCACGGCAACCCGCGATGGTGACGGCTGGATTCTGAATGGTTCGAAGAAGTGGATCACCAACGCCGGGGTCAGCAAGTACTACACGGTCATCGCCGTGACCGACCCCGAGAAAGGGACCCGCGGCGGTATGACCGGGTTCGTCGTCGATCGCGACGATGAGGGCGTGTCCTTCGGTGCACCGGAAAAGAAGCTGGGTATCAAGGGATCACCGACCCGCGAGGTGTACCTCGACAACGTCCGCATCAGCGGCGACCGGATCGTCGGCGAGGTCGGTGGCGGATTCCCCTTGGCGATGCGCACCCTCGACCACACTCGCATCACCATCGCCGCTCAGGCGCTCGGCATCGCGCAGGGTGCTCTCGATGCTGCCGGTGCGTACGCCAAAGAGCGCGAGCAGTTCGGTAAGCCGATCGCCTCCTTCCAAGGGCTGCAATTCATGTTGGCGGACATGGCCACCAAGCTCGAGGCGGCCCGTCATCTGACCTACGCCGCGGCCTCTGCCAGCGAGCGCGACGACAACTCGTTGACCTTCCTGTCGGCGACATCCAAGGCTTTCGCCTCCGATGTCGCGATGGAGGTCACCACGGATGCGTTGTTTCCGCGCCCGGTTCAGTCTTTCTAACATCCTCATCATAGCCATACG
>JAGYOB010000119.1 GCA_018399515.1 Candidatus Nanopelagicales bacterium | reverse complement strand
GCGCACCCTCGCGGTGCTGCTGGCCGGGACGATCCCCTTCGCCTCGTTCTTTGCCGATCACCTCGTCGCCAAGTCCGTGCGGGCCCGGATGGTCGCCCAGGCGATGCCGTCATGAGACGAATCTGGACACGATCCAATATTTGAAGTAGTCTGAGCACGTGCTGAATCTGTCGGATCCCGCGAGCCTTCTGCGCGAGCACGGGATCCAGGTCACCGCCCAGCGAGTGGCGGTGCTCGAGGCGGTATCGACCCACCCGCACGCCACGGCCGACACGGTGGCCGCCGTCGTTCGCGATCGGATCGGCACGATTTCGCGCCAGTCGGTCTACGACACCCTCGGGGTATTCGTCGAGGCGGGGCTCGTCCGGCGCATCCAACCGATCGGGTCGCCGGCCCTGTTCGAAGACCGGGTCGGCGACAACCATCATCATCTGGTCTGCCGGGGGTGCGCTCGCGTCGTCGATGTGGACTGCGCCGTCGGGGTGGCGCCCTGCCTGGAGGCCGATGACGATCACGGCTTCGTCATCGACGAGGCCGAGGTCGCCTACTGGGGAATGTGCCCAGACTGCCAGTCGGTCATGACGCCCACCGGCTCGATCACGCAGATGGCCCGGTGAGTAGCGTGTCAGGTGAACATCTCCTACGTCACTGGCCGACGATGCGCCAGCCCACCAGACTCGACACCAGTACATGTTCTTCGCACACATCTTCTTCGCACACATCTTTAACGCGATCCATCTCGGATTCGTCGCACCCATCTGACACATCGCACGTACGTCACGGTTGATCCACGAGAGAGGTAGCAATGTCCAACGAAAGCAAGTGCCCGGTCACCGGCGGAGCCAGCGGTGGCACCACCGTTCGCGACTGGTGGCCCGAACAGCTGAACCTGAAGATCTTGCAGTCCAACTCCCCGCTTGCCGATCCCATGGGTGAGGACTTCGATTATGCGAAGGAGTTCTCCTCCCTCGATCTGGGCACGGTCAAGCGCGATATCGCGGAGTTGCTCACCACTTCCCAGGAGTGGTGGCCGGCCGATTACGGCAACTACGGCCCGCTGATGATCCGGATGGCCTGGCACAGCGCCGGCACGTACCGCGTCAGCGATGGCCGCGGTGGCGGTGGTTCAGGTGCGCAACGGTTCGCCCCGATCAATAGCTGGCCGGATAACGCCAACCTCGACAAGGCTCGTCGCCTGCTGTGGCCGGTCAAGGCGAAGTACGGCAAGAAGCTCTCGTGGGCTGACCTGATGATCCTCACCGGCAACGTCGCCCTCGAGCAGATGGGTTTCCAGACCTTCGGCTTCGGCGGCGGTCGCGAGGACATCTGGGAGCCCGAGGACATCTACTGGGGTCCCGAGGCCGACTGGTTGGGCGACGCCCGCTACACCGGCGATCGCGATCTGCAGAACCCACTCGCCGCAGTCCAGATGGGCCTGATCTACGTCAACCCCGAAGGCCCCAACGGTGAGCCTGATCCGCTGGCAGCCGCGCGTGATATCCGCGAAACCTTCGCGCGCATGGCGATGAACGATGAGGAGACCGTCGCGCTCGTCGCCGGCGGCCACACCTTCGGCAAGAACCACGGCGCAGCCAATCCCGACGAGTACGTCGGGCGCGAGCCCGAGGGTGCTCCCCTGCAGGACATGGGCCTGGGTTGGAAGAACTCCTTCGGCACCGGTGATGGTGACGACACGATCACCAGCGGTCTCGAGGGCGCCTGGACGCCGACGCCGACGCAGTGGGACAACTCTTACTTCGAGACGCTGTTCGGTTGGGAATGGGAACTGACCAAGAGCCCCGCGGGTGCCTGGCAGTGGAAGCCGACCGATCCGGCGGCTGCCACCCTCGTGCCGGATGCGGAGGATCCCAATAAGCGGCACGCGCCGGTCATGTTGACCACCGACCTCGCGCTGCGCATGGATCCCATCTACGAGCCGATCTCGCGTCGGTTCATGGAGAACCCTGCCGAGTTCGCCGATGCGTTCGCGCGGGCATGGTTCAAGTTGACCCACCGCGACATGGGTCCGGCCACGCGCTACCTCGGCCCCGAGGTGCCTGATGAGGTGCTGATCTGGCAGGACCCGGTGTCGGCCGCTCCGCAGCCGATGATCACCGATGCTGATGTTGCGAAGCTCAAGCAGATGGTGCTCGATTCGGGCCTCACCGTGTCCGAGCTCGTCGCCACCGCATGGGCGTCGGCGTCGACCTACCGCGATAGCGATAAGCGCGGTGGCGCCAACGGTGCGCGCATCCGGTTGGAGCCCCAGCGCGAATGGACGGTCAACAACCCCGACCAGCTCGCGCGGGTTCTATCGACACTCGAGGGACTCCAGGCCCAGTTCAACAACGCCGGCGGTAGCCAGGTGTCGTTGGCTGACCTGATCGTCCTCGGCGGTGCGGCTGCGATCGAGAAGGCGGCCAAGGCTGCCGGACACTCGGTGACGGTGCCGTTCACTCCGGGGCGTGGCGATGCGACCCAGGAGCAGACCGAGGTTGAGTCGTTCTCGTATCTGGAGCCGGCTGCTGATGGGTTCCGTAACTACCTCGGCAAGGGAATCGTTTCCCCGCCGGAGGCGCTGCTGCTCGACAAGTCGCAGTTGCTGACCTTGACCGCCCCGGAGATGACCGTGCTGGTGGGCGGCATGCGCGTACTAGGTGCGAACTTCGACGGCTCCACCGTCGGCGTGTTCACCGATCGCCCGGGTGTGTTGAGCAACGACTACTTCGCCAACATCCTCGACATCGGCACCACCTGGGAACCGACCTCGGACACCAACGAGATGTTCGAAGGCCGCGATCGCAACACCGGTGCGGTGAAGTGGACCGGCAGCCGCATCGATTTGATCTTCGGGTCGAACTCGCAGTTGCGGGCGATCTCCGAGGTGTATGCCTGGTCCGATGCCGAGGCCAAGTTCGTGCGCGATTTCGTCGCCGCATGGGCGAAGGTGATGGATCTGGATCGGTTCGACGCGAAGAAGTAATTCCGCAGCGCTGCTTGGTCAGGGGCGTCGCATGGGCTTCGGCTCGTGCGACGCCCCTGCTGCATATCCCCGGACGAAACTTCGGGCAGTTCTTCGGGTGGAAAGTGCCCTAATAGGGCCTGATTCACCCGAAGAAGGGCTAGGGGTGGGGGGCGTCTTCGATGACCGCCGCGCGATTACGGTCTGGCCGCGTCGCCAGGAACGATCCGGCGAGCACGAGCGGGAAGCCGACCAGCAGACCCCACGTCACCGGTTCGGCGAGGACCAGTACGCCGAGCACGACGGCGACGGCCGGATTGATGAACGTGATGACGGTGGTGCGTGCCGGCCCGACCTCACCGATCAGAGCGAACAGCAGCACGAAAGCCAACGCTGTGGGAATCAGCCCGAGGATGATGATCGACCACCAGGCGATGGCCGGTACCGGACCGCTGGGCCACAGCCACCACACCGCCGGGGCGTAGATCACCGCATTGAATGTCAGGGCCCAGGCGATGACGCCGAGGCTGGGCACATCTTTCAGTTTCGTCGACACGATCATCGGGGCGGATGCGTAACCGAGGACGGTGATGAGCGCGGCACCCACACCCCAAAATTGCGAACCCTCGACATCGAGACCGACCAGCACGGCGACTCCGGCGAGCCCGATAGCCAGACCGGCGACGCGAAACCCACGCAAGGATGGATCCAAACCGATGATTCGAGCGAGAACTGCCGCGACGAGAGGCACCATCGCGATGATGAGCGCGGTGAGCGAACTCGTCAGGCGCTGCTCGGCATAGCCCAGGGTCAAGAACGCGATGGTGATCTCCAGCAGCGCGAATGCTGCGACCCAGCGCCAGTGCCGCAGGGCGGGGAACAGTTGGCCTCGGGCAGCAGCGATGGGCAGGAGGATCGCAGCGGCGATCGCCACCCGCAGGCCGACCAGAACTGCCGGCTCGACGTGTTCGACGGCGATCCGGATGAACAGGTAGGGCGTACCCCAGATGATGCCGAGCGCGATGAATAGGGCGAGGGCCCGACGACTCATGAGGTGTCCGGATTCTTCGTTAGAAGGTCGGGCCAGAGGGTGTGATGGCGCCGAAGATGGTGACGACGAGCAAGATCGCCGCCAACGCCAATCCGACGTAGCCGGTGACGATCCCCGTGATCGCCAAGCCGCGACCAGGCAGGCCACCGGAGTTGATCCGGCCTAGTGAGATGTGCCCGAAGACAACGGCGAGGACGGGCATCACCGGGAGAAACCACAGGCACAGTCCGACCGTGACACCCAGGATGCCCAGAACCAGGGATGCCACCGCCATGCCGGGGGTCCGCGGTGGCGGCACGGGTGCGCCGTATCCGCCGTAGCCCGACGGTCCGGCCGGGGGGAATCCCGGCGGAGGCGGGGGAGGTGGCGGATAACTCATAGGGTGACCGTATCGGTCGCATCGTCTCGTGGATCGGGCACGCGCCATTCGACCGTACGGGCGAACTCGCGCATGCCGCGGGAGCGGTAGTTGGCTGATGCTGCGGGGGAGTCCAGATCGCAGGTGTGCACCCACACCCGCCGCGTGTCCGGTAGCGCCCACGCCACCTCGAGCGCCCGCGTGAGCAGCCAGCCACCGCGGCCGTGACCGAAGCATCCGGGTCGCAATCCCAGATAGGTGATCTCGACATCACCATCGGCCTGCTGCTCGAGTTCGGCATACCCCAACGCCTGGGCGTCGTTCAACTCCCGGGTTCGGTCGGTGAGGGCGAACAGGTGGTGTTCGGGCCGGTCGGTCCACTCGCGCCAGTGGTCGTGCGTCCAGGCCAGTCGATCGACCCAGTGCCACGGTGCACCCACCGATTCGTAGAACCATCGACTCCAGTCCGCCTTGTCCTGCTCGATGCGCACGAAGGAGGCATCAGGGACCCCCGGGCTGGGATTCAGGTGCTCTGGATCGAGCATCTGCAGGTGTTCGACCACGACGGCGCGGGCACCTTCACAAGGTCCGTCGACGGCACGCATGGAAACGAACGTTAGACAATCGGTGAAGCGGAGGACAAACCCGAGTTCGTAGGGTTGACTTCGGGTCCATGGGTGACAGCCTGCTCGTCGACCTCTCGCGACTTCAATTCGCTCTCACCACGCTGTTCCACTTCCTGTTCGTGCCACTGACCCTCGGCCTTGCGCCCTGGGTCGCGATTTTGGACACGATGCACTACCGCACCGGCGATGACCGCTATGCGCGGCTGGTGCGGTTCTTCGGCTCGCTGCTGTTGATCAACTTCGCCATCGGGGTTGCGTCGGGAATCATCCAGGAATTCCAGTTCGGCATGAACTGGTCGGTCTTCAGCCGATTCGTGGGCGACATCTTCGGTGCGCCCCTCGCGATGGAGGGGCTGTTCGCTTTCTTCATCGAATCGACGTTCCTCGGCCTGTGGCTGTTCGGCCGCGGTCGATTGCCGCGCCGGCTGCACCTGGCCACGATCTGGCTGTTCGCGCTCGGCACCTGGCTGTCGGCGTATTTCATCCTGTCGGCCAATTCGTTCATGCAGAACCCTGTGGGGTTCGCGATCGATCCGGAATCAGGCGATGCCGTCCTCACGGATCTGGGAGCCGTGCTGTTCCAGCCTTTGACGATCGTCGCCTGGTTGCACACCATCGTCGGTGGAGTGTTGGCCGCGACCGTGTTCGTGTTCGGTGTTGCGGCCTATCACCTCAAGAGACGCCAGCACGTCGAGATCATGCGCAAGGCCTTCAAGATGGCGATGATCACCGGAATCGCCGCGGGCGGTCTGCAGTTCCTGGTCGGCGATGTGCTCGGTGTGATGATGGTCGACAAGCAACCGATGAAGATGGCTGCCGCCGAAGCAGTCTGGGAAACCACCGGCCCCTGTGCGCCCCTGGGCATCGTCGCCATTCCAGATCAGCAAGCGCGGGACAACTCACTGTTCGTGGGAGTCCCCTGCATGCTGTCGATCATCGCGACGAACTCCCTCGATGGTGAGGTCGTCGGGATGAATCAGTTGCAGGAGCAGTACGAGGAGCAATTCGGTCCCGGTAACTACACACCGAATGTGTGGATCGCCTTCTATTCGTTCCGCGCGATGATCGGGTTCGGTCTGCTCGGAGCGATCTGGATGGTGTTCGCGTGGTGGAAGACCAGACGCGGGCGACTCCCAACCTCGAAATTGTTCTGGAGCATCTCCATCTGGATCATCGCCGCACCCTGGCTGGGCAACCTCTTCGGCTGGATCTTCACCGAGAACGGCCGCCAACCCTGGGTTGTCTACGGACTGCTCAAAACCGAGGACGCGGTATCCGACCTATCGGTGGGCTTGGTTGCCTTCAGCCTCGCCGGATTCATTATTCTGTACGCCATCATCGGCACTATCGAGTTCGTGCTCATGCGTCGGTATGCGATTCGCGGGCCGATGGATCCCGATGAGCCGATGCCCGGTGAGCCACCACGGGTTGAGTCGGCGGCGGGCACCCCATGAACCTTCCGGTGATCTTCTTCTTCGTCATCGCCTTCGCCTGGTCGGTGTTCGTCTTCCTCGAAGGTTTCGACTTCGGGGTGGGCATGCTGACCCGGGTGCTCGGACGAACCGATAGCGAACGACGCATGATGCTGCGGGCGATCGGGCCCAACTGGGATGCCAATGAAGTGTGGCTACTCACTGGCGGAATCCTCATTTTCTCAGCGTTTCCCGCCTGGTACGCAGCGGCATTCCCCTCCGCCTATATCCCGCTGCTGCTGCTGGTCTTCGCGCTGATTATCCGTGCACTTGCCATCGAATACCGATCCAAGCGTCCCGACCACCGATGGACGCAAGCATGGGATAACGCCAATCTCGTTGCCGGCTTTGGATTGCCCTTCCTCGTCGGAGTGTTCTGGGCCGGCATGGTGCACGGCATCCCTATCGATGCTGACGGTCGGTTCGTCGGCGATTCGCTGTGGTCGCACATCTCGGTGTATTCGGTACTCGGTGGGCTCGCACTCGTTGCCTATTCGCTGTTGCACGGTGCGGTGTTCTTGTCCTTGAAGGTGTCCGGACCGCTCTTGACGCGCGTCAATAACACGGCACGCAGCATGAGCATCGTCACGCTGGTCGCCATGGGCATCTTCGCTATCTGGACCTGGTTGGCGTATTCCAGTGACGCTGTCGGTGCGGCGATGGCGGTGCTCACCGTGGTCGCCTTCGTCGTTGTGCTCATGGCGGTTTTCGCCGGCCGTTGGCTTCTCGCGTTCTGGGGCAATGCCATTGGCGCGCTGGCATTCATGGTGTCGATCTTCGCTGCGCTGTATCCCAATGTGCTGCCCAGCACGATCGATGACGGCTTCACCCTCACCATCGCCGAGGCTGCGGCGAGTAGTTACGCCCTGACCGTGCTCGCGATCGTCGCGGTCGTCGGTATCCCCGGTGTCATCGCCTACCAGTCATGGTCGTTCTGGGTGTTCCGCAAGCGGCTGACCAACGAAAGTGTGGAGGCCGAGCACTACTGACCGGTGGCCTCAGCGCCGCCGCCGTCACAGGGAAGCGAGCGCGGCGAGCAGCCTGTCGACATCGGCTTCGGTCGAATACGGCGCGAGACCGGCACGCACGCCCCCGACATCGCCGAGACCGAGGTGGCGGGAGCATTCCAGCGCGTAGAAGTTGCTGGCTGGAGCATCCACACCGTGGTCGGCCAGGTGAGCCGACACCGCGGTGCTGTCGTACCCGGCCACGGTAAACAGGTGTGTCGGTGTGCGATGCGGAGCATCGCTATAGACGGTGATGCGGTCGTCAGCATCGAGGCCGGCCCGAAGCCGCGCGCTCAACGCATCCTCGTAATCCTGCAGGGCCGACATCGAGGCGAGGATCCGCTGACGCCGATCGCCCTCGCTGGGGACGAGCCCGGCGAGCACATCGACCGCGGCGGTGACCCCGGCGAGCAACTCATAGGGCAGCGTGCCCAGTTCGAACCGCTCGGGGACGGCTTCGGTGGCCGGCAGCAGCTTGTCCGGGTGTAGCCGGCTCAGTAATTCCGGATCTGCTGCGAGCACCCCGAGGTGGGGGCCGAGGAACTTATAGGGCGAACAGGCGTAGAAGTCCGCGCCGAGTCGTCGCACATCGACAGGCGCGTGGGCGGTGAGGTGAACTCCATCCACGTAGGACAACGCACCTGCGGTGCGCGCTGCTGCGGTGATTGCGGGAATGTCTGGACGCGTCCCGATCAGGTTGGATGCCCCGGTCACGGCGACGAGCCGGGTATTGGCTGTGACGAGATCGGTCACCGCAGTAGCGGGCAGTTCCCCTGTGTCAGGATCGAAGGCAGCCCAGCGGATCGTGGCACCTGCGCGTTCTGCGGCGATCACCCACGGCCGCACATTCGCATCGTGGTCTAGCCGCGTGACGATCACCTCGTCGCCGGGCGCCCAATCGCCGGCGAGGGTGCGGGCGATGTCGAAGGTCACCTGCGTCATGCTGCGCGCGAAGACGATGCCGCCGGGATCCGCGCCGAGCAGATCAGCCATCGCTGTGCGGGCTTGGCGGACATACTCATCCGCTCGGATCTCAGCCGCAGTCCCGCGGCCGCGGTTGGACAGCGGACCGACGAGTGCAGCGGCGATGGCCTCAGCGACGACGTCCGGGGTCTGGGTGCCACCGGGGCCGTCGAAGTGCGCCGTGCCCGAACTCAAGGACCCGACAGCCTCGCGCAGCGGATGAGGATCGTAGGCGGTTGCGGTCATTGCAGATCCCATTCCTGCCCATCGGGGGTATCGCGAATCTCCACCCCGGCATCAGCCAGGCGGTCGCGGATCAGATCGGATGTGGCGAAGTCCTTATTCGCTCGCGCCTGCGAGCGCACGTCCAAAGCGACCGAGACCACCGGTCCCACGACCGTGCGTGGATCGGCCAGGCCCTGGGTCGCGGCACCGGCGAGGTCGACCAGCATGGAGCGCAGGGTGCGGCGCGCGACATCGATGTCGTCGCTTTGCCATGTGTCGGCCGACCACGCGTGGATCGCGTCTTCCAATTCAAGGCAAGCCTGCAGCGCACCATCGGAATCAGCATCGGCGAGGCAGGAGTCGAAGCGCTGTCGGGCCTCGCGCGCATCACCGGCCAAGGAGGGCGACGTGTCTGAAATTTCAGTATCGGCAGTGTCCATTCCGGTGTCATGCGGGAGTGGGGCTGATACCGGTGCAGTGGTCGCGAGACCTGCCGAGAATGCTGCTGCGATGTCGGCGATGGCGATCTGCTCGCCCGCGGGGATCACCCGAGACTCGCCCCGTACGCGCAACGTGAGCCCGCCGGCTCCATGCACGCTGGCAATGCCAGATTCCACGTCGAGCACGACCGCGGTGTGCTCATCAACACCGAACACCCCGGCACCGCTGGGAAGTTCTGCCTCCATCACCTCGAGTCGAGTCTGGCCGAGGTAGCAGAAGCGGGTGTCGTGTCGACCGCCTTCGCGATTGTCGAAGTGCGGGATCACGGCGGCTTCGATCCCCGTGATCCGGCCGAGCAGATCCAGGCCGGTCAGCCAGTGCGGTTCGATGCCCACCTTGTAGATCTCGTAGACGGGGACCGCATGCGCGCCGACGGTGACGGCTGCGGCACTGCCCATCACGATGGTGCCGCCGCGAGTGACGATGTCGACGAGGGCGTCGGGCACGGGTGTGTCGATCCACTGTCGCAGCGCATAGGACGGGCTGCCGGGGCCGGCGAAGGCGTAGGTGCTGCGAGCGAGCAGGCTCAGGGTCCGTTCGCGCTCCACGACAGGTTCGTCTGCGCGCCGCCACCGAGCGACCGACAGCGGTGTGCCGACAGATTCGGCGAAATACTCGCCGATCTTGGCGTTCAGGTCAGCGGCATTCGCTTGGAAGCCGTAGGGGGTGTCGAGCATGACCGGATCAGTCGCACCGGCGATGAGTTCGCGATGGAGTTTCATCGATGTTGGAGCGGTCTCACCTGAACCCATGATCACCAGACGTGCGCGCACACCCCGCAGTCTGCACCCCTAGCCCTTCTTCGGGTGAAAGAGGCCCGATATGGGCGCCATTCGCCCGAAGAAGTGCCCGAAGTTTTCCGCGTGCTACATCAGTGGTGCGTAGCCCCTGGGGTTCGGCCCGAAGCGGTTATCGCCGGGAGTCGAATCCAGCAGCATGAACACCAGGATCACGATGAAGCCGACACAGGGGATGAGTTGGATCCACCACCACCAGCCGCTGCGATCGGTGTCATGCAGTCGTCGCACGGTGACCGAGAGGTTCGCCGAAACCCATAGCTTCCTCTCGAGAAGATCGTCGTTGACTGGACATGGCATGACCCCGATTTTTCGGTCCAGGTGGTCCGACCCCTGTTTTTGTCTGGGCTCACGCATGGTGTGACTGAGGTACGTTGATCATTTCGAACTCGGTTGGGTGAGCATATCCAGGGCTGAGTGGCGTCGGAGGATGTTGTGGAAGGTCTCGACGTGGGCGGCGTTGGCCACGCTGGGCACTCCCGTGCTACGTTCAAAGCTGATGCATATTTTAATGCGCTACCTCTTTGCCCTTGCACTGGCCGCGGTCATGCTGCCAATGACTGTGACGACAACTGCGCAGGCAGCCAGCACGGCACCTGAGGTCTCTGTTCAGGGCAATCAGCTCGTGGATGCCAACGGAAACCCGATGCGCCTGCTGGGGGTCAACAGGTCGGGCTCGGAATATGCATGCGTGCAGGGCTGGGGATTCTTCGACGGTCCCGTTGACGCCACATCATTGAAGTCCATTGCTGCGTGGGGCAGCAACGCCGTGCGAGTGCCACTCAATGAGCATTGCTGGCTGGGCATCAACGGGGTGCCACCCGCCTACGGGGGGCTGGCCTACCGCTCCCAGATCACCGACTTTGTTGATCGTATTAATGCCGCCGGCATGGTCGCGATCCTTGATCTGCACTGGAATGCACCCGAAAACAATATGGCCTACAGTCAGCAGGTAATGGCCGATGCTGATCACGCGCCTGCGTTTTGGACTTCTGTGGCAACGACATTTGCCGACAATCCTTCGGTTGCTTTTGATTTGTACAACGAGCCGCACGATATTTCGTGGTCCTGCTGGCGTGAGGGCTGCATCACCAATGAAGGCTGGGAAGCCGCCGGTATGCAGGATCTTGTAGACGCGGTTCGCGCCACGGGTGCGATAAACCTCATGATCGCCAGTGGCTTGAACTGGGGCGGTGACCTCTCGCAGTGGATGGAGTACGCCCCTGTTGATCCGCTGAACAATCTGGCCGCAGGAGTTCACATCTACTCGTTTAGCGAGTGCAACACCGAATCATGCTGGAATTCAACAATCGGTGATGTCGCAAAAACTTACCCCGTGGTGTCGACTGAAATTGGCGAAGACACATGCACGGGCACCTTCACGACCAGTTACATGAAGTGGGCCGACGCTCATGGTGTGAGTTACACCCCGTGGGCGTGGAACACCGCGGACTGCAAGTCCGGGCCATCACTGATCACCAACTACGACGGAACGCCGACGACCTACGGAGCGGCTGTCCGGACGCATATGACCGGTTTGGCTGCAGGAACGATGCTGTATGGCTTTGGTGCGTTGCGCCAGAGTTGGGTGAGCACGGCCGGAATCACCTCTGGCAAGTACGCGCACATGGGCCGGCGCAGCATGCAGGTGAGGAAGCAAATCGTGCCAACGAAGCGCGCTCGTGCGTTCGCTCACAATGACAATGAGGCCGTTGATCCGAGTAACGGATCAACACTGAGCGCGTGGATCCGACTGGCCCCGCGCTCGGTGGGTGGAGCCTGGAAGGGTCGCCTCACCGTCCGCGATGAATCCGGTCGATGGGTTAACGGCCCCGTTGTGCAACTGCAGCGCGGGCAGTGGAATCAAGTGACCTACTCACCTGCTGCGTCGGTGTGGCAGGACAACACCGGTATCGGGGTACGCGTTCTTGGTTCGAAGGGTTCTCAAGGTCGCCTGATATTCCAGGTTGATTCCGTCACCCAGCGAATCGGTTGATCAGTAGGGGGCCACGGGCATTACCGTGCGCAACCCCCTGACTTCGGGTCGCGATGAGACCAGCAGCACCCGTGTCCACTTGAGCGATGACATTGAATAGCCATCTACAGCCCGAGGGTGAGCGTGTCTGGGCCCTCGACCCGCAGAAATACCGACGACTTCAGGCCATTTGTTCGGATGTCGATCCTGATGGAGTGCTGCTCGCCGCCCACCCGATCTGAGGCTGACCCAGGCGACGGCCCCGT
>JAGYOB010000118.1 GCA_018399515.1 Candidatus Nanopelagicales bacterium | reverse complement strand
GCTGTTGCGGGGTCGAGATCAGCACCCTCCCAGCCACCGGCATCGACGAACGCGTCGCCCGCAGCGGTTGCGACTTGCTCGGCGACTCGCTGTCGCTCAGATGACTCGGTGGCGATGAAACCCCGTTGGGTTCCGATGATGGCAGCGATCGTCACACCGAGGATCGCGATGATGGCAACGGTGATGAGACTCACGGCCAGCCTGGAGCGCAGTGACCAGGTGCGGTCAATCATCGCGAGACCACCCGAATCGATAGCCGACCCCGGTAACTGTCTCGATGATGGTGCTGCCCTCCGGGTGCAGTTTGTGTCGCAGATTCTTGACGTGTGAATCGATGGAGCGCTCATAGCCACTGAATTCATAGCCGCGCACTCGATTCACGAGTTCATACCGCGAATAGACCCGACCAGGGTGGCCGGTGAGTGCTGAGAGGATTCCCCACTCGCTAGGAGTCAATTCCAGGAGTCGACCATCGAGTGTGGCTTCATGTCGCTCGTCATCGATGCGGAGTCGACCGGTGCCGAAACTGTGCTCGCGATCGCGTTCGGCTGTGGCCGTGCGGTCGATGATCGCTTGCACTCGGAGGACGACCTCACGTGGCGAGAAGGGTTTGGTCACGTAATCATCGGCTCCGGCCTCGAGGCCCACGATGCGGTCGTCGACCTGGCTGCGCGCGGTCAGGACGAGGACGCGTAGCCCGCCGAGGCGTCGAGCCTCCCGCAGCACTTCGAGTCCGTCGATGTCGGGCAATCCCAGATCGAGGATCACGACATTCAGATCAGCGGAGGTCAGCAGTTGGATCGCTTCAGCCCCCGTGCCGGTCGTCACGACATTGAGGCCGGCCCGCTCCAGATAGCGACGCAGCACATCGCGGATATCCCGCTCATCTTCGACCACCAGAACTGTCGTCACACCGGCATTCTCGCGCGGTTCATGGTGCAGGTCACCGCCACGGGCAGGAATCTCCACACGATCTCCACATCTCCCACACGGGGTTTGCATCAGGACCCGTCACGGTGAAGGTGTTCGGCCAAGGCGGTCGATACGGGTTGGAGATCGACCCGCGTGTGAGGAGGACCATCATGAACGTCACAACTCGCCCGAAGGTGATCGTCGCCGCTGTTGCTGCCGGCGCACTGGTTATGGGTGGGGCCGCCACGGCGACGGCCGCTCAAGGTTGGGGTTCGAACAGTGAGAAGCCGTCGGTATCGACGACTTCTGACGCACAGGGACACGGCAAAGGTCAGGGCAAGGGCCAGGGCCAGGGCAAGGGCCAGGGCCAGGGCCAGGGCAAGGGCAAGGGCCAGGGTCAGGGCAAGGGTCACGAGGATGTTTCGTCCTTGGAGTTAGGCACGCTCACCAGTGACCAGGAAGCCGAGATGGCATTCATGGCCGAGGAAGAGAAGATGGCCGGCGACCTGTACGAGGCTTTCTTCGAGATGTACGGCGTGAAGGTGTTCACCAACATCGCCGCTTCGGAGGACCGCCACACCGATGCCGTGCGCGACCTTCTGGATGCCTACGACCTCGATGACCCCACTGCCGGCATGGCAGCAGGAGAGTTCACCATCCCTGAGGTGCAGCAGATGTACGCCGAGTTGCTGGCCCAGGGCAGTGAAAGCGTCGAGGCCGCGCTCGAAGTCGGGGTCATCGTCGAAGAGACCGATATCGCCGATCTGCAGGATGCTGTCACCGGATTGGACGCTCCGCGCGCGGTGGCCGTCTACGAGAATCTGCTCGCCGGTTCGCAGAACCACCTGGCGGCCTTCAGTCGCTGACGATCACACATTCAGTTCGGGGAGTGCGCCGCACGGGTGCGCTCCCCGAATGCGGTCACTCCTCGGCGAAACCGGGCAACCAGGTTTCCAACGTCGAACGCATCGGAACTCTC
>JAGYOB010000117.1 GCA_018399515.1 Candidatus Nanopelagicales bacterium | reverse complement strand
CACGAATTCCATGCCGTCGTGACTGATCAGCGCCCAGTTCATCACCAATTGCGTGTGCGATCCCAACAGCACTGTTGCGAAGAGGGTCCAGCCCACGTACGGGTTCGTTGCAATCTCCACCGGGCGCGAACGCAGGACGCGAATGAGGCGACGACGACCCACCCGACCGAGGTTCGCGTACGCGAGTCGAACGGGGGACGACAGCACGAGCAGGGGACCGGCGATCATCAGTACCAGTAAGTGCTGACCCATGTGCGCCCAGAAGGCATCGTGCGCCCAGGCGCCGAACGGCCCGAGGTAGGCCAGGGCAAGTGCGGCGATCGCACCGAAGAAGGCGATAGTCGGCCCGCTCGACCAGCCACCGGATGCCCGACGGGCCGCCCACACGTAGATGACGACGAGCGCTACCAGATTGGCGAGCACGAAAAGGTTCAGATCAACCGCACCGCTTGCCGGGGTTACACCACCCATGGGCTCACCATATGCGCCGGACGACACCGTGATCCGCGCTTGTTCCTTCGTTCACAAAGCCAGGATCTTTTCACGCATTCCTCTCGGAAAGTTCATGTATCGCCGCGCCACGCACTGTATGTTTGACACTAGCTTCACAAAATAAATACCGTTCACCTATTCGGCTAATGTCGTGTGTATTCGTTTTAAGGGGAGGCTTGTGAAGCGGGTCCTTGTGACGGTTCTTACCGTGCTCGTTGGGGCCGGCATTGTCGTGGGAGTTGGCCTGTTTAGTTGGTGGAACGAACGCGAACCGGCCACCTTGGCGGCGCAGGTTGCCGGCACCATGCAAACCCCACAAGGGGAGTTACCGCACGCCACGTTGGAACTTGCGGTGTACCCGAGTCCGTCGGAGAAAGTCCCGGGACCGCGCACAACGTCCGCGCTCCAGGAGAACCTGTTGTCCGAGCAGCCCTTCTTCTGGCCGTCGAGCAGTATTGAGGTTCCGGCAAATTCCGCGGTGACTATCACGTTCTTGCAGTACGGGGGCCCCATGGGTCAGATCTATAACGATTTCTTCGCGGAGGTTCACGGGACCATGGACGGGACCATGGACTGGAACGGCAAATCGGTCGACAAGATCAAGGCGACCGAAGCGACGCACACATTTACCGTCCACCAGTACCCGGAAGCGAACGAGCCCGAGTTTTTCTTGAACGTGCCACTGCCCATCAATGATTCCAAAGCGAAGATGGACAAGGACGGCTACGCAGAGAAGCCGCAGCGCGTCGAGGTCACCTTCATCACCGGGGATCCTGGTAAGTACGTGTGGAATTGCCAGTTCCCGTGCGGTGACATGTATCAGGAGTTCGGCGGGGCAATGCAGACCCGCGGATGGATGGGTGGAACCTTCGAGGTGGTGGCGTGACCACCATGGACACCCGGCCGTCCGGTCAGCCCGACGAGCCGGAGCCACCCACGAACCGCCCCCCGTCGATGCATCGCGTGAAGTTGTGGCTGAAGCGGCCCTACGCGAAGGGGATCGTTGGACTCACCATTTTGCTGGGCATCTTGCTGCTGCCGGTTGCTTGGTTGATCCTCATTCCGATGCAGGCCACCGGCGCTCCTGCCTCGGAGATCATGGCCGGCATCGAGCAGACCGTTTTCGTGTTCACGCTCGTGTCAGTCCCGATCGTGGCTTTCGTTTACGCGGTACTTGTCTACAGCTTGCTTAAGTGGCGTAAGTACAAGGGCGACCAAGTGCCCGAGGATGAAAGTCCAGCGATCCGGACAAACACCATCGGAGTTGTGCTGTGGACGGCAATGTCCAGTGTGCTGGCGTTCTTCCTTGTGGTCTGGGGACTCATCGAGTTGGCACAGATCACCAGCAACTCCTACGGCACGATCTCTGCCGATCAGCAACCGGGTGATGAGCAATCGGTGATCGTCAATGTGACCGGTCAGCAGTGGATTTGGACCTTCGAATATCCCCAGCACGATGGGGTCACCACCGAAGTGCTGTACCTGCCCAAGGACCGCCCGGTGTACTTCAACGTGACCTCCAAGGACGTCATCCACAACTTCTGGCTCGTCGAACTCGGTGTCAAGATCGATGCGAACCCCGGTGCAATCACGCAAACAGGTGTGACGCCGAACAAGCTCGGTTCATTCAACCTCCGGTGCGCGGAGTTGTGTGGCATGCACCACGCCTACATGGAAACCTCGATTGAGGTGGTGGAAGGTGAAACCTTCGAATCCGTGATGCGCGAGTTGGGTGGAGGTAGGACGGCATGAGTACGGAGACCATCACCCAGACCGCCTCTGTACACGGCACAGAGGTCCCGCAGCCCAAGCAGTACGGCAAGCCAGGCGGCATTATGCGCCGTCTCAATTTGGGCACGGCGCTGGTCGGCGGCATCGGCCTGGCCGTTATCGCAGGTTTCGTCGCCAACGCATTCGTGCCGTCGGGAGCCTCGAGTGCGACCTTCGCTCCGGTGGCCCCAGACATCGTGTACCTAGCAATTTTGGTCGGGTGGACCATCGGATTCTCTGCCGGCATCGGAGCCTTCGTGGGACCGATCCGCTGGTTGCTGGGTCGCGACCTGACACACGCCGATGCGGAGTACCTGGCGGGCAAGGATCTCGGTGTCAAGCGCTACTTCAAGTTCACCACCGATCACAAGGTGGTTGGGGT
>JAGYOB010000116.1 GCA_018399515.1 Candidatus Nanopelagicales bacterium | reverse complement strand
GCGGGATGCGATCGCGTGAACCACAAGGGAGACCCAGACGACGAAGGAGGTGCCGAATGAGGATTTGCGTTTACGCCGAACACACGACTCTCGCCGGCCGCGTCTACACCGGCGACGACATCGAGTCCGACGATGTCGAGTGCTATGAGCGGCCGTCGCGAGAGGATCTCGTCGGGATGGCCGCGGAGTGGGCTTCGCGCTCCGGCGCGCCGAACGCCCACGCGATCCGGTGCGGACGCAACATCCTCGACCACCTCGATGTCGTCACCGAGGACATCTCGCTCGGCATTATCCACGATCTCGAACTGGAGATCGGAACCGCAGACCTCGCATGGTGCAGGATCGCGATGGATCTTGCTAACGGAGACCACATGACTCCCGACGCGATGCAGCGGCTCAGCAGCGACCCGCGACGGCACGCTGAGACCAGCCTGCGATCCGCGCTCATCATGCTCGGCTGCGAGGAGGTGCTCAGTGAACTATGACTGGATGGGCGTCTACCAGGCGACCGATGCGGACCTGCTGTGGGCGTTCCGGCGATACGACGCCAAGCACCCCGAGCTCGCCGACCACAGGTTCATGGTGACCGAGGAGGACGGGATAGTGGTCGCGGTCAGCATCGCCGGCGGCGATGCAGCCAATGGGTTGTGGACCATTGCAGAACTCCGCGCAGACCTGTTGGCGAGCAATACGGCCTCGGAAGACATCATCTGCGACGACTGCGACGAGGTCGCTGCGATGATGGTGGAGGCGATCCGCAAGTGGAAAGGAGGCGACCAATGACCTATGACAGGAGCGGCCCAATGCTTGCTAACCCGACGCGATCAGGGGAGCAAAACTACCCGCAGCCGTCCGAAGCGACAAGATGGGCGGGGTTGAAGAAAGGCGGCACAGACTGATGCTATTGCCCAGTTTCATTCCTCGCGATCGACTCGCAATCAGGTGTCCGCTCATCGACATCGAGTCAGACGCATCCATCACCCAGCCGATGATGGTGACCGCCCTGTCCCCCAAGCAGCACAGGGAGGCGGTGTTCGAGATAGCGTCGTACTTCCATCTTGAGACAAGCACGGACTTCGTCCTGTTCTCGCCCACGGAGAACCGGGAGTACGCGGCATACCTGTGGCTGGCCCCCACCTCTCATCGCGGCAAGGACCGGCACATGGCATTCGGCGCCTGCTGTTTCCGAAGGCGATCTCTAGTTAGCGGCGATAACTACGTTGCCCTGCAATGGGCGTGGATGCACCCGCTCATGCGAGGACACGGCGCGATGCGGTCCGCGTGGCGCATGTTCCGAAGGGACCACGGCGACTTCCATGTCGAGCAGCCGCTGTCCGCCTCCATGAGGCGATTCATGGAGAAGCAGGCCGAATGCCGTGTGCTGGAGTCCCAGCGCATCCGCATCGGCCAGTGCCCCGAGTGCGGTTCCGCATTGAAAGACAAGGGCTCCTATGTCCGGTGCGTGTCGTGCGGCTTCTCGATTGGGAGCGGCACAATCGGAGACGGGTACGCGATCGATGATGATTCGGAGTTCTCCAGGGTGTGGGGCATCTTCGTGAACCCGTTCTTTCCCGACGACCCGAAGTCCATCCACGGGTGGTGGCCGGTGCAGACACAGGACACCCCATGACGGACACCCCATGACTGACCAACAACTCTGCCGGCTGCTGCTGGCCATCCTCGAAGACGCGACGGTCGAGGCTGACGAACGCAGGTCGCGACTGGAGCGTGCAATGAATGACGAAACAAGGGCTGTCGTCCAAGAGGC
>JAGYOB010000115.1 GCA_018399515.1 Candidatus Nanopelagicales bacterium | reverse complement strand
GCTGTCTAATGCATCCATAAAATTTTCAAATGAATCGATAGTAATGTTAGCCGCTTTTTCAAGTTTTTCCATGTATTGGTTAAAACTCTTCGTATTTTCCACTGCCATCGCTTTGTCGGGTCGCCAGGCCGGAAGCACATTTACTTCAAAACCACTGGCTTTAATTTGCCTGTGGTACTCCAGCGAATCGACCGGATCGTCAGTGGTACAAATTGTATGTACATTGGCCATCCGGATAATATTCCGCACTGAATATTCGGGAGTTTGTAGTTTGGCATTGCACTCGTCCCAAATTTCTTTGGCCGTTTCAGAGTTTAGCAGTTTCTGAATTCCGAAAAACTTTTTCAATTCCAGGTGTGCCCAGTGATACAGTGGATTTCGAAAGGTGTGCGGAACCGTTTCAGCCCACTTTTCAAACTTCTCCCAGTCGGTGCGCTGAGGCGTTCGCGTTCACCGGTCGCGGCGAAAACATAGGTGCGCGCCGGGCGAACACGAACAGTGTCGCCGATGCGTGTGCCGATCGACCCGGGTTCGCGGGCGATCAGGCTCACCGCAGCGCCGTTGATCTGGGGAGTATCACCGTAGACATAAGCATCGGCGCCGAGTTCCTCGACAAGGCTGACCTTCATCTCCGCGCCCTCGTCGGCGATGTGGAAGTCTTCGGGCCGGATCCCAAGCAGCACGGTCGAGGCATCACCGGCCTTAGCCAGCACATCGCGTTCGATCGGCACGGTGTAGTCGCCAAGGCGCACTCCACCGTCGACGATGTCAGTCTCGACGATGTTCATCGAGGGTGAACCAATGAACGCACCGACAAAGGCGTTGGCGGGGGATTCATAAAGTTCACGAGGTGATGCCACCTGCTGCAGAACGCCGGCGGAGAGCACCGCGACGCGGTCACCCATCGTCATTGCCTCGACCTGGTCGTGGGTGACATACAGCGTCGTGGTGCCGAGTCTTTTCTGCAGTGCAGCGATCTGAGTGCGAGTGGACACGCGCAATTTCGCGTCGAGGTTCGACAAAGGCTCGTCCATCAAGAACACCTCGGGTTCGCGCACGATTGCTCGACCCATCGCCACACGCTGACGCTGACCACCCGACAGTGCCTTGGGCTTGCGATCGAGGTATTCGGTGAGGTCCAGCAAAGCCGCGGCTTCCTTCACCCGACGGTCGATGTCGTCTTTGCTGACCTTTTGGATCTTCAACGCGAACGCCATGTTCTCGGCGACGCTCATGTGGGGATACAGCGCGTAGTTCTGGAACACCATCGCGATATCACGGTCCTTCGCGGCGACCTTCGTGACGTCGCGGTCACCGATCAGGATGCGCCCGTCGGAGATCGGTTCGAGCCCGGCGAGCATGCGCAGGGAGGTCGACTTGCCGCAACCGGAGGGCCCGACGAGGACGAGGAACTCCCCCTGGGCGATGTCGAGATCGAGGTGGCTGACTGCCGGGACGGTGGTGCCGGGGTAGACCAGGCTGACGTCGTCGTAGGTGACCTCGCTGCTCATGAATGACCCCGATCGACTCCGGTGCGGCTGCGGTGGTGATTGACGGTGAGGTTACCCGTTCGTGACCGGGTGCGGTAGCCCAAGGTTGCCAAATCGTAACCGATTACATGGCTGTGTTACATACTCGTGTCTTGCCCTGGCGTCAAGATCGGGCAAGACTGCAAAGCGTTTACAGTCACCCGGGGGCCTGCCTGCCCGGGGCGGGGATTCACCAGCAGTTCACGAATCAATTTCACACAGCAGGTCAACCAATGGCCAGGCAGGCGAATGAGTTGAGGAGAAGGCATGACTGCATCTTCGCGTCGCCGCGGAGCCGCGATCCTCGCCGGTGGAGCGGCAGCAGCACTGCTGCTGGCTGCCTGCGGTGGATCGGATGACTCCGGTGGCACTGCTACGCCCACGGGCGATAACACGACCGCAGCTCCCAGCCCGACCGGTGATGTGCCGGCCGGTTGCGAGCCGTACGCGGCCTACCTCGGCAACGAGGGCACCACGGTCAACCTCTTCACGTCCATCCTCCCGCCCGAGCAGCAGTTGTTCGAGGAGTCGTGGCTGAAGTTCGAAGAGTGCACCGGCATCGACATCGTGTACGAGGCCAGCGATCAGTTCGAGGCGCAGCTGCCCACCCGTATCGCCGGTGGCAACGCCCCCGACATCGCCTTCATCCCCCAGCCGGGTCTGCTGCAGACCCTCGTCGAGCGCGGCGGCCCCGTCGCTGCACCGGCGGCTACCGTGGCCAATGTCGATGAGTACTGGAACCCGGCATGGAAGGCCTACGGCACCGTCGATGGCACCTTCTATGCGGCTCCGCTGGGCTCGAACATGAAGTCCTTCGTGTGGTACTCGCCCAAGGTCTTCGCCGACAACGGCTATGAAGTTCCGACCACCTGGGACGGCATGTTCGAGCTGTCCGACCAGATGGTGGCCGACGGCATCACCCCGTGGTGCGGCGGCATGGAGTCCGGCGGCGCCACAGGTTGGCCGGCCACCGACTGGCTCGAGCAGGTCATGCTGCGCCTGTATGGCGGCGACGTGTACGACCAGTGGGTCAACCACGAACTGGTCTTCAACTCCCCTGAGGTCACCGAGGCGATGAACGTTGTCGCGTCGTGGATGAAGAACGAGGAGTACGTCAACGGAGGTCACGTGACGGGCCAGGGCTACGGCAACGTCGCCTCGATCCCGACCGTGGCGTTCCAGGATGCTGGCGTGGGCATCATCCCGGGTGAGTGCGGGATGCTGCAGCAGGCATCGTTCTACGCCAACTTCTGGGCCAACTTCGATGAGAACGCCGTGATCGCAGAGGACGGCGATGTCTTCGCGTTCTATCTCCCGGAGATCACCTCTGACGTGCCGACCCCCATCGTTGGTGGCGGTGAGTTCGTGACCGCGTTCGCCGATCGTGCCGAGGTGCAGGCCGTGCAGACCTACCTCGCGTCGCCGGAGTTCGCGACATCGAAGGCGTCGCTGGGCACCTGGGTGTCGGCTAACAGCGGTGTGCCGCTGGATACCTACGCCAACCCGATCGACCGTCTGTCGGCGGAGTTCCTCACCGACCAGACCGGCACCTTCCGTTTTGACGCCTCCGACCTGATGCCCGCCGCCGTCGGCGCCGGTGCGTTCTGGACGCAGATGACGGCATGGTTCGCCGAGGACAAGCCGACCGAGGCTGTCCTGCAGGCGATCGACGATGCGTGGCCGGCCTCCTAACAAGGTTGATCACACGTTCGTCGTATGACTGACGCTCGGGGCCCGAGGAGGATAAAAACTCCTCGGGCCCCGATGCATTCGGGGTAGGTTCACAGCAGTCGAATTCGGGGCAATCCGATTCTGTGCAGGAGGGCAGCGGGCATGGGAGAGGCGATCGGCGAGGGCATCCCGAAGCTCGCGACCGCTGCGGTGGGCGTGGGCGTGTTCTTCGCCCTGCTGCTCATCGTGTTCTTCGTGCTCGGTCGCATCAAGGGCCGCTTCTCCGGCCCCGTCGCACTCCTGGCGTTCCTCGGGCCAGCGGTGCTGCTGCTCGTCATGGGCCTGCTTGTGCCGGCCTTTCAGACCTTCCTCAAAAGCCTGCAGAACCCGGCCAGCACCGAGTTCATCGGCTGGGCCAACTACGCCTGGGTGTTCGGTACCGACGGCAACCGTCAGGTCCTCACCAACACCGTCCTGTGGTTGATCATCGCCCCACTGTTCTCCACAATGTTTGGGCTGACACTTGCGCTCCTACTGGATCGGATGCGCAGGGAATCCATTCCGAAGTCGCTGATTTTCATGCCGATGGCGATCTCGTTCGTCGGTGCCAGCATCATCTGGGATCTGGTCTACGCCTATCGCGACCCGGCCAAGCCCCAGGTCGGCCTACTGAGCCAGGTTGCGATCTGGATCGGCATCGACAATCCGCCCAACTGGATTCTGCTGCAGCCGTGGAACAACTTCCTGCTCATGGTCATCATGATCTGGATCCAGACTGGTTTCGCGATGGTCGTCCTGTCAGCGGCGATCAAGGCGATCCCCGGCGATGTCGTCGAAGCTGCGATGCTCGATGGAGCCACGGGGTGGCGGTTGTTCACCCGAGTCACCATTCCGATGATCCGCGCCACCCTGGTTGTCGTCGTCACCACGATCATGATCGCGACGTTGAAGATCTTCGACATCGTGCGC
>JAGYOB010000114.1 GCA_018399515.1 Candidatus Nanopelagicales bacterium | reverse complement strand
CACTGGTGTTATTAGATCGACCCCGACCCCCATGCGTCAAGTGCAGACCCCGTCCTCGATGAGGACGACCGGTCCTTGCGGTTCCCGCACGATCCGCTCACCACCGCGCAACCCGTGACGTATGTGACTCGTGTGACTCGTGTTATCCGTGCGACGAATGTGGCGACGGATGGTCCAGTGGGGCAGGGGCATCCCTCACCGGGCAGCCGACGGGATCTCCACCCGCCCGTAAGCGGTCGTCCGCTGCCGGGGCACCCGACCGGCCGAGACGATCAACGCTTGCAGATCCTCCACCGACTTCGCCGACCCATGCTCGGAGCCGGCCATCCGCGAGATCGTCTCCTCCATCAGCGTCCCGCCGAGGTCATCGCATCCGGCGGCAAGCATCGCCTTGACCCCGTCATCGCCGAGCTTGACCCACGAACACTGGATGTGGTCGATCGCGCCGTGCAGCATGATCCGCGCCATGGCGTGCACCGCGGCGTTATCGCGCGGGCTCGGGCCGGGGCGGGCGGCACCGGCGAGATACACCGGTGCGTTGTGGTGGATGAACGGCAACCCCACGAACTCGGTGAAACTCACCGGTGAATTCGCCCTGCTGGTTTCAGCGAGGCGACGCAGTAGCGCGAGGTGATCGACCCAGTGGCCGGGGTGGTCGACGTGGCCGAACATCATCGTCGACGTCGTGGGGAGTCCCACCTCGTGCGCGGTCGTGACGACCTCGATCCAGGCGCTGGTCGGCAACTTGCCTTTCGTCAGTACCCAGCGCACATCGTCATCGAGGATCTCAGCGGCCGTTCCCGGGAGTGAATCGACGCCGGCCTCCTTCGCGGCGACCAGCCAGTCCCGGATCGACAGACCGGTGCGCGTCGCGGCATTGACGACCTCCATCGGCGAGAACGCGTGCAGGTGCACCTCGGGTGCAGCCGACTTCACCGCGCGCGCCAGGTCGAAGTAGGCCGTGCCCGGCAGATCGGGATGGATCCCACCCTGCATGCAGATCTCGGTCGCTCCCTCGCCAACGGCTTCTCGCACGCGGTCGGCGACCTGATCCAACGACAACGTGTAGGCATCGACATCGGTGCGTCGCTGGGCGAAGGCGCAGAACCGGCAGCCGGTGTAACACACATTGGTGAAGTTGATATTGCGGTTGACGACGTAGGTCACCTCGTCACCGTTGACCTCGGCGCGGAGACCGTCGGCGATGTCGAGGAGCGCGCGCAGCGCATCACCCTCGGCCGTCATCAACGCCAATGCGGTCTCGCGGTTGTCCGGCTGAGCGAGCGCCGCAGGATCGGCAGCCGCAATATCGAGCGCAGCGATCACGTCGGCGTCCAAGCGCTGCGGTGCACGCGCAGTGCCGGTTGCGCGTTCGCGAATCTCCTCCCAGTCGCCGTACACCTCGTCGAAGTCGCTACGTCGATCTGCAGCCCGCCCGGTGGAATCGATCTCGATGTGCAGATCCGCTCGCCCCCCGGCATTTCCGGCGGCGAAGGCCGTGTAGGCGAGCCCGTCATCATCGGGTTCCTGCCACGCCATCCCCTCGGCGCGGGCGCCCTCGGCGAGCAGGCCGGTCGACGGGTCGGCAAGTGCATCAACATGTGCGCGAACCCGCACGTCGATCCACTCCCCGCTGCTGACGTACCGCGGGTGCACCGTCAACCGCGGGCGAAGGTCGTAACCGGCCACCCGCGTCGCCTCTTCCAGCGCATCGAGGTGGGGCCAGGGGCGCTCAGGATTGACGTGATCGGCAGTGAGCGGGCTCACCCCGCCCCAGTCGTCGACACCGGCGGCGAGGAGATCGGGCAGATCCGTGAGATCGGACAGGTTCGGTGGCGCCTGGATCCGCATGCGCGGGCCGAGCAGGACGCGTGCGGTCGCGAGCGTGGCGAGGTACTCATCGTGCGACAGATCCGGGTGCGCGCGCATCGCGGTGTCATCCTTGGCTCGGAAGTTCTGCACGATGACTTCCTGGATGTGCCCGTACCGACGATGAGATGATCGCAGCGCGAGGATCGACTCGACGCGCTCGGTCGGCGTTTCACCGATGCCCACGAGAATGCCGCTGGTAAAGGGAATCGACAGTCGACCAGCATCCTCGAGCACCGCCAACCGCACCGCGGGTTCCTTATCGGGGCTGGCGAAGTGAACTTCACCGGGGGTGTTCCACAATCGCTCACTGGTCGTCTCCAGCATCATCCCCATGCTCGGCGCGACCGGACGCAGCCGGCGCATCTCCTGCCAGGACATCACTCCAGGGTTCAGGTGCGGCAGCAGCCCGGTCTCCTCGAGGACGCGGATCGCCATCGCGCGCACATACGACAGTGTGTCGGCGTAACCGGCAGCATCGAGCCATTCCCGAGCTGCCGGCCAGCGATCCTCGGGTCGGTCGCCGAGGGTGAATAACGCCTCAGCGACGCCGAGTTGAGCACCGGCGCGCGCGATGTCGAGCACCTCATCCGGGCTGAGATAAGCATCGGGAACGCGGTGGGGCACGGTGGCGAAGGTGCAGTAGTGGCACCGGTCGCGACACAGTCGGGTCAGTGGAATGAACACCTTCGGCGAGTACGTGACGATCCCGGGGCGACCGTCATCGGCAGATCCGCGGTCGCGCAGTTCGCCGGCGAGGTCCAGGAGATCAACGAGCGCGTCTTCGCGGGCAGCGAGCAAGGCGGTGGCTTCGGTGACGTCGAGGGTATTGCCGCGCCGGGCCCGACCGAGGGCGCGGGTGATCTCGCGGTCGCTGACGTGCTGGCCCCCACCCGGTGCGCCACCCATCCCCACACTGTAGGCGTGCGGCGGCGCCAGCGCGCGGCTGCCCGGCGGCATGGCACCCTAGGCCCGTGACCGACACCGTCGCCGAACATCCCTCGATCGTCGCGCTCGCAGGTGGCATCGGCGGGGCTCGCTTCATCCGCGGCCTGCGCCACCTGGTGGGTGACCGAGCGCAGATCACCGTCATCGGCAACACCGGTGACGACATCTGGCTGCACGGGCTGCGGGTATGTCCCGATCTGGACACCGTGATGTACACCCTCGGTGGCGGAATCAGCGAGGAACGAGGCTGGGGCCGTGCGGACGAGACGTTCGCGGTGAAGGACGAACTCGTCGCCTACGGTGTCGAACCCACATGGTTCGGCCTCGGCGACCGCGACATCGCAACGCACCTGATCCGTACGCAGTTGCTTGGCGCCGGATACGCGCTGTCCGATGTCACAGCAGCGCTGTGTGATCGTTGGCAACCGGGGGTGCGACTGATCCCGATGAGCGATGACCGCGTTGAAACCCACGTCGTGGTCGACGACCCGGATGGTGCGCTTGACGCGCAGGGCGCACCGCTTCGCCGTGCGATCCACTTCCAGGAATGGTGGGTGCGCTATCGGGCGGAACTTCCGGCGCACTCCTTCGTGCAGATCGGACTGGACGCCGCCAAACCTGCGCCCGGTGTTCTCGAGGCGATCGACAACGCCGATCTGATCATGCTGCCGCCATCGAATCCGGTCGTGTCGATCGGCACGATCCTGGCGATATCGGCGATCCGCGATGCGATCGTCGACGCCCCCGCACCGGTGGTCGGCATCTCCCCGATCATCGGCGGGGCTCCGGTACGTGGCATGGCCGATGCCTGCCTG
>JAGYOB010000113.1 GCA_018399515.1 Candidatus Nanopelagicales bacterium | reverse complement strand
GCCGCCAGGTGCGAGTCATCGAGGAGGTGCGTGCGTGGCTGATTGGTTACCTCGGTGACCATCCCTGCGTCGACTGCGGAATCACGGACATCAGGGTCTTGGAATTCGACCATCGCGACGGTGAGGTCAAGAGGCTGGCGGTATCCGTGCTGGCGCGAAGTGGATACAGCCTGCGGGCGGTGCATGATGAGGTCGCAAAATGCGATGTCCGCTGCGCCAATTGCCACCGCATTCGGACACACTCTCAGCGGGGATGGTGGGGCGCGCCCGGAGGGATTCGAACCCCCAAACCTTCTGATCCGTAGTCAGACGCTCTATCCGTTGAGCTACGGGCGCTGGGAACTGCGGTGGGTAACGATACCCCCTGCCCGGATGCGAAACCGCCCCCGGTGGGCCACACTCACCCTCATGGATCAGTCCGGCGTCCCGCTCCTCAGTCGACGCGATGCTCTCAAGGCGGCTGCGGGACTGTGCGGCATTGCGCTGGTCGCCGCAGGGGCTTCGACCGCGCAGGCGGCCCCCGCGCCGAGTAACGCGATCAGGCGGCTCAGCGATGGCCGGGTTCGAGTGCGGCTGGGCAAGGTGCCGGCGCTGGCGAAGGTCGGCGGTGTGGCCACGATCGGCGATGTGCGTGGCGTGCCCACCGCGATCGTGCGCATCAGTCGTAAGAAGTACAAGGCCCTGGACCTGCGCTGCACGCATCAAGGTTTTACGGTCATCGAAACCTCAGCGGGATGGCGGTGCCCGCTGCATGGATCGACGTTCGCTAAGAAGGGTGCGAAGGTGTCCGGCCCCGCATCCGGGCCGCTGCGACGGGTGAAGGCCCGCCGCAAGCGCGGCGCCCTCTTCGTCGGCTGAGAGTTCCGGGTAGAGAACCACGGCTATCGGGGCTAGCGAACTGCGGCTAGTGCCGTTTAGCATCGTTCTCCGGTGAGGCGGAGGGAGCCATCGCGGATCACAGATCCACTCCTCGGAAAATCCCGCGCGTCCAACAAATCGACGAACTGCCCACCCCCTGCGGGGGCACATTTCGTCGATGGCGGAGGCGGAGGGATTTGAACCCTCGATGGGGTTTTAGCCCCAAACCCGCTTAGCAGGCGGGCGCCATAGACCGGACTAGGCGACGCCTCCGTGCCGGCGAACCAGCCCCGACAGGCTACCGGAGGACGCCGAGAACCGGCACACTGATGTGCCGTGACCTCTGATCGTGGCCCCTCCACCGATACGTCCGAGCATTCCGTGTCGACTCTCGTCATCGACTGCGGGGGAGGAGGCTTCAAAGCGACCGTCTTCGACGAATCCGGCACCATGCGAGCCCAACCCCTCCGGGTGCCCACGCCCTACCCATTGCCGACATCGCGATTCGTGGACACCATCGCCGAGATCGCCGGCAGCCTGCCTCGGGCTGACCGAACCAGCATCGGCCTGCCGGGCATGATCCGCCACGGGGTCGTCATCACCACCCCCCACTACGTCACCGCGCGAGGCCCACGCAGTCGCATCAAGCCGGAACTGGTCGCGCAATGGCATGGATTCGACGCGCGCACAGCTGTGGCCACTGCACTCGGGGTGCCGACGCTGGTGCTCAATGACGCAGAGTTGCATGCCGCCGGAGTCGTTGCCGGTCAAGGGCTCGAACTCGTCCTCACCCTCGGCACCGGACTGGGCTGCGCGCTCTTCGATGGCGGTCGACTCGCCCCGCACCTGGAACTATCCCAAGCACCGGTGCGCTGGGGACTGAGTTATGACACGTACATCGGCGAACATGAACGCCGCCGCCTCGGTGACTCATTCTGGTCGCGTCGAGTCCTGCGCGTGGTCGACGGTCTGCGACCGATCTTCCTCTGGGACCGGCTGTATATCGGAGGCGGCAACTCCCGGCACATCACCGCATCCCAGATCGCCCGACTCGGTGATGACACCGTCATCGTGCCCAACACCGCAGCGCTCATCGGCGGTGCACG